>NZ_PIZH01000441.1 GCF_002835825.1 Methanoregula sp.
GTACCAGGGGGCATAGAGAGAAACGAGGATGAAGGGGATGCAAAACAGGATTACGGTCATTATCCAGAACAGGACTCCGGCGAATCGCTGGATACGGGCCGGGTAACAACCTGGCTTTCCCCAGAGTGCAATAAATGAGCCAAGAAGGGCGACCGGGTGATACCGGGAATGCGGATCACCCATGAGCCGGTCAAGAACAAGTGCCGCGCACAGGATCGGGGCCGCGAGCGTTATTGCTGACGGTACCATGTGTAGAGTGCCCCGACAATGAGCGTGATGAATGCCGCAATATTCAGGAACTCTGTTCCGGTATAGAACCAGGCACAGTACAGGAGGAGTGCGACTCCCATCATGATCATCAGGGGATGGGGCCGGCCGCGGGCAACCGGCTGGAGGGGATATTCCTCGCGGATAGTCGGGCGGGCAGCCTGCGGGGGCAGGATGGCAATTGGGATCTGTGCTTTCATAACCCCGTACCCCGAAATGATATCAAGGTTGAACATGCCCGGGGGGCAGTCCCTGATGATGGGTATTGCAAGAGTCGATTCATCAACAACGTACAGGTTCTCATGAAAAAAACTGGTGAATTCCCCGGCATTGGATGCGGTAATCGTGATATGGATCGGCGCCCCGTGGTTCATGAACCGTATGCGGAGGAGGCCCCCGGGCTCTGCGAGGACTTTCTCCCGAGGGACATCAATGGAGTTGATACTGCTCCGGTTCAGATGGACTTCGTACCCGGCATCTCCCTCTCCGCCTGCTGCAACCAGAACGGAAAAAAGAGCGGGGAGTGCCATACCGGAACCTGCTGTTTTAGGATCCCTGCTGCGGCAGCAGGTTGGGGATGCCCTCGTGGATAGGATAATCCACGCTGCATGCGGCACAATGCAGGGTCCCTTCTAGGACTTCTTTTGCATCTTCCGCATCAACGTGGAGAGAGAGATCCCCTTTGCAGACCGGGCAGCAGAGGATATCCATCAGAGAGCGTTTCATTTCAGTTCATCCCGGATGTCAATGATCTGGGTGATCTCCGGGCCCGTGGAGATCAGGGCAACGGGGCAGCCGATGTCTTCCTCGGCCTGTTTGATGAAGTCTTTGGCCTTTTTGGTCAGTTTCGCGTATTCGGTGATCCCGAAACAGTCCTTGTCTATCCGGTCGATCCCGGTGATTGCTGCCTGGGTGCACCCGTTGATCATGGCCGAGTACCGTGCCATCTCGCCATCCCAGCCGCCGATACGGCGTTTGCGGTGGGTAACGGTGCCGAACTCCTGGATCCCCATGGCATCGGACTTCTCGGCCGTCATCTCAGTGGAGAACGGCCCTTCCCCGACACGGGTGGGATATGCCTTGAAGACGACAACGACATCATCGATCCGTGTCGGGCCGACACCATTGTCTGCGGCAATCTGGGAGGCTGACGTGTCCTTGCTGGTCACGAAGGGATAGGTCCCGTAATACAGGGAGATGCCAAATCCCTGTGTTCCTTCGAGAAGGACGTTCTGGTTTAGTTTCAGGGCATCGTCGATCGCTTTTGGCACATCGAGCAGATACTCAGCAAGTTCAGGAACATCCTTTGCCTGCGGGGAGGTACGCATGACCCGGTCGGAATTTGCCGGCCCACAGCCGGAGCCGGTGCTGCCAATCTTCTTTGCAAGGTGGGCACTCCCCTTGTCGCGGGCAATGTGGTCTTCTGTTATAATGCCGCA
>NZ_PIZH01000442.1 GCF_002835825.1 Methanoregula sp.
CCCCCCACCGGTTCGGGGGATGTGAATTTTATCGAGGTTTTCTTTTCTTCGGTCTTGGTGCCAGCTGCTTTCTTCTTTAGTCCGCTGAACCGTCGATAGACAGCATTTTTATTCCGCTGGCCTGGGAACTCTCTCTGATATTTTTCCCAGGCATCTTCCTTGGTCTTGCAGTCTTTGATACATGCCTTTTCCTTGTCAGACCAAGCCGGAATCTGGAGTCTTGATCCTTGTGACGGTAATGATCGAGTGCCTTTTCGTTTACCATCTGCAGCGAGGATCTCGGTCTTTTTCTTTGCAACTTTGCGTACCTTGTCGCAACTTTGCGGTGGCGGGTTTGGTACATCGGTCGTGGCGGGTTTATGGCGGGTTTTCTCTGATGGATCTGGCGTTGCCGGGTCTCCCGCATTATGCATTTTGTTCCACTGCTTCCGGATCGCGTCATAGGTTCTCGGGGATCCGGGGAACGCTTCGTGATAGAATTTCCATGCGGCGTGGAAATCCGGTGCATCCTGAATGATCTTCAGTTCCTTGTCGTTGTACATGCTGAAGACACGCCGTCTTGACCTTGCCCCTCCTGGCATCTCCTGGTGAAGATCTTTCAAGAATAGATCAAAGGACTCGCCTGCTGCCTTGGCATCCTCTATCGGGATTTCTTTGGCCTCGACTGCGAAGTGGAGATCTGCCTTTCCATTGCGGATGATGATGTTTTTTGTGAGTTCGTAATCCTCGATCATGGTCATCACCGGTAATCGTGCGGATCCTCCTCAACAAAAGAGAGTTTGCCGGTACTATCCAGGAAGGCGATGAAACCCTCCGGGATGTCCTGCATCGAGTCCGGGAGGATCTCGATATGGCCGGCCTCCTCTCCGCACTTTGGGCAAACACACAGAATTTCAACATACTTCTTTCCATTTTTGGCCATGGCGACCTTGCCGAGGCCTGACATCAGGCACCCCCGGCAGAGGTATCGGTCTCAAGCCATTCCTTCAGCTGACGGCCGGTCTCGGCCGAGGGTTGGAACGATTTCCCGGTGAACAGGGACGTGCGATCCTTTGACGCTGTCGCAATATGGGCAGCATCGATATCGAACACCAGGGTAAATTCATAGTCCATACCCTCACGTTGGACCGGTGCCATGCCGATCTTCCGCGGGAAGGACCGGCCGCGATCGTCCGTATCGATCACGTACTCAGTCTTGCTCCGCATTGTTGCGATGATATGACAAGGACTCTGCAGCATGGCATCGACCAGGCCGCGGTGAAGTGGTGTAACGTCCTTCCATGCGGTGAAACTGTTGCCGCTTTTGGAGGTTTTGGCGATATTGTCTTTGAGGTCAAGCAGGCCTCCCTCTCCGGCCCATGCATGCGAGAGTGAGTCGATGATGATTACGTTATACCAGGCACGTTCTGCAGCATGGATGGCATCCGTATACTTCTGGGCCGTAAACGGAGCCTGCAGCACGCAAACATCATACTCACCCATTTGCGCGTAAAACTCGGCCGAGGAGTTCTCCGTGGCCATGACTGCGATAGGTCCGCCGATTCCGAATCCGATCCACAGCGATGTAAAGGTCTTACCGTGCCGTGCATCCCCACAGAGACCAACACGGAGTGTTCCAGATTTCTGGACCGACTTCCGGAACGATGTCCCCGAGACATTAGCAGTGGCAACTGGATGATTTACTGGTCGTGTGTGATGGAG
>NZ_PIZH01000443.1 GCF_002835825.1 Methanoregula sp.
CGGACATGCTCCAGCCCTCCGGGACATGGACATTTAAGAGCCTCTTCCGTGACGAACCGCATGCCCTCAGCCACGAAGCCCAGGCAGCACTCCGACGCACTATGGAGAGTTACGACCAGACCGGCCGGTCCATCCTTTTCTGTAACGACTCCTCCAAGATCATCGACCCCGTCCAGAGCCGGTGCGCAAGCAACCGCTTTACACCGCTCGGGCCGGGGGCTGTGAAGGAAGAGGTACGCCGAATCGCAAGCCGCGAGGGGCTGACAATCACCGAGGGGGCGATGGAGGCAATCGTCTATATCGCTCAGGGGGATATGCGAAAGGCCATTAACGCGTTGCAGGGTGCAGCTATCATCAACCCGGCTATTGATGAGAAACGGGTCTATTCCATCACGTCAACGGCCCGCCCCGAAGAGATCAATGATCTGCTCACCCTTTCGCTGAGCGGGGATTTCGATGGCGCAGAATCGCTCCTTGCGCAGCTACTCCACGAGCGCGGTATCGCACCCAACGAATTGATCAACCAGATGTACCGCGCCCTCCTGAAACGCGAGATGCCGAGGGACCTGAAGGTGAAACTCATTGACCACCTCGGGGAGGCAGACTTCCGGCTTTCAGAAGGCGCAAACAGCGATATCCAGATGGAAGCACTGGTTGCGCGGTTCGTGCTCTCCTCGCAGGCAGGGCACTGAGGCGTAAGGGGCAGGATATGGAGAAACAACCGGATCTCCACGAAGGCGACAGGACAGGAGACTGGACCCGTCTTCTCAAAACGAAGTATAAAAAAGAGCTCGGGGAGTTATCGCGCGAGTATCCCCACAAGCGATCGCTCTCCATCGATTACCGCGACGTCGAGCGGTTTGGGAAGCCGGGCATCGCAATGGCGGATGAGCTCCTCGAAAATCCCGGGAAGGTACTCGAGGATGTCTGGGATGCGATCAAGAACGGCCAGCTCATCCGCACCAAGGACGGGAAGGAGCCCCACGGGGTCAATATCCGGTTCACCAACCTGCCGCGAAAGACCCTGATACGCAACATTCGCTCCGATGACATCAACCGGTACATTTCTGTCGAGGGGATCCTCCGGAAGACAACGGAAGTACGGCCCCGGGTCGTGGAGGCAGTGTTCCGCTGCCCGGCCGGCCACTTCACGGTAAAGCAACAGAAGTACGGGAAGTTTGTAGAACCAGACGGTTGCGCGACCGATGGGTGCACCTTCAAGAAACTCGAACTGATGCCCAAGCGTTCGAAGTTTGTGGATTCGCAGAAACTCCGGATCCAGGAATCCCCGGAAGGCCTGCGCGGGGGCGAGCAGCCGCAGACCCTTGATATCGATGTCACCGATGACCTCTCAGGAATAGTCTCCCCCGGCGACCGGATCATCATCAACGGCATCCTGCGCTCCATGCAGCGGGTGGTCAAGGGCGAGAAGAGCACGGTCTTTGATATCTTCCTTGAATGCAACTCCATCGAGGTTGCCGAGAAGGAGTTTGAAGAAGTCGAGATCGATGAGAAAGCCGAGGATGAGATCAACCGGCTCAGTAAAGACCCGATGATGTACCGGATGATCACGCACTCGATAGCCCCGACCATCTACGGGAGAGAAGACGTGAAGCAGGCAAGCGCGCATCCGCATTACGGTGGCGTCACAATGGACATGCTTGACATGTAGAAGCTGCGCGGGACTGTCCACGTCCTTC
>NZ_PIZH01000444.1 GCF_002835825.1 Methanoregula sp.
CCGGGAGGAGATGGAAGCCTTAAAAGAACCGCCCGTCCTCTTCCCGGATGCCTGTTGCGGCAACGCGCTGCACGACATCGGCCACCATCACGTACCCCTCATCGGCCGGCTCAAGATGGGAGAGCCGGAGCAGCGTGCCGGTCCGGTACAGCGTCTCTGCGGTCAGCTCGGCTGCCCGGACCCCGCTCTTGACCGTGAGGGCGATTGCCTGCGTTGTTTCGCCGTTCTCCATTGCGGCGAGCAGGAGGTTTCCTGTCGCGGTATCGACATTGAATTTCGTCCGGCTCTTCGGATATAGTACCATCTCAAAGAGCGGTATCACCAGTTTTTCTGCTACCTGGTCTTTTTCGTTCTGCATGGTTTCCTCATTCATTTAGTTCGGTTTTACCTAACATTTATTCCGGTGAAAAAAATTTACCGGACCTTCCGCAGGAGAGCGATCAGCTCCTCCCGTTCGTTCTCGTCCAGCGCTTCCATCATCCGTGCGATAAGCCGGCGCAGCGCTGCCTGTTCGGCCGTTGCGATCATCCGGCCCTTCTCGGTCAGCCGGATGTACTGGATCCGGCCATCATCGGGACATGGTGCGCGGTACGCACAGTCCATCCGGACACACTTGTTGATCATCTCGGTGACGGTCGGTTTCGAGGTCCCGGTGATCTCGGCGAGCCGGCTGAACGTCACCTCTCCCTGTTCATCGATCAGTCGCAGGTACGCGACCTGCTTCACGGTCACATTGGAGATCCCGCATTCGGACAGGACCGAGCATGAACATTCGTTCTTGAGCCGGAACAGTGCCTGGAATGCCTCAAGCAGCTGCTGCTCCCGTTCATCCATAGGCTGATCGAAATTAGTTAGGGGTTGCCTAACTATAAAGGTGCTGATCCGGGATGGTCATCCCTGGTGCTCGAAACAGAGCGGCGGCGTGTTCACGCCATCATGGCGTGAGGCCGTGACCTCATCCGCACAGGTTCTGACCATCGCGGATGCGAGCCGGGAATGCTGCCTCATCAACGGTACCAGGGACGATCGTGCCGGAACATTGATATCGGGTGACCGGACAACATCAGGATATGAACCCGGGACCATCCCCCGTTTTCCTGCTCATCCTGGCCATTTGCATCCTCTGTTCTCCCGGCTGTACAGGAACCGTACCCACTTCTCCGGAACAAACCATGCCGGCAGCAGCGACCGTTGTCCCGGCAACGACGACGGCGATCCTGCTGTCCGGCGTCCCGGACGTCCGGCAGGCAGAATTTTATTCCTGTGGCGCCTCCTCGTTCCAGGCAGTCATGAGTTATTATGGCCTGAACGCAATGGAAACTGACCTGCGGGGCATCCTGAACACATCGCCGTCCCACGGGACCTATCCCTGGGACATGGTACGAGCGGCTCAGGCGATGGGGTTCGATGCCGAATGGAAGGAGAATCTTTCCCTGCATGACCTTGAGACCGCTCTCCATGAGGGCACACCGGTCATCATCGACGGGCAGCGGTTTTTGGATCCGGACAGTACGTGGGACGATACCTGGGATTCCGGGCACTATATGGTGGTAATCGGCATGGATGACCGGAACGTGTATCTCGAAGATCCGTACATTCTCGGTTCCCGGCTCAGAATGACCCGGGAAGAGTTCCTTGCCAGCTGGCATGACTATGAATCGGAGATTCCGGTTCCGCCCGGTGCAACGAAGTATTAC
>NZ_PIZH01000015.1 GCF_002835825.1 Methanoregula sp.
CCCTGAAGCGGAGATCCGGGAAAAAATTGTATCTGCAGCACATGCCTGCAGCTGAGCAGTCTTATACGATTCAAGAAAAAAGAGTACTGCAATGCTTCCCATTTATGTTGTGAACAACCATGGTCAGTTCAACCATCTTATTCACCGGGCCGTGCGGGATCTTGATATTGATGTGGCTCTGGTCCCTAACACTACGCCAGCAGCTGAGGTGGGTGAAAACTGCCGGGGAATCATCCTTGGTGGAGGACCGACGATTGAACGAGCCGGTAACTGTGCGCAGTATCTCGATTTGGGACTGCCGGTACTGGGCATTTGTCTTGGACTTCACATCATTGCCAGGAAATTCGGGGGAACCGTGACAACCGGCCAGAGCGGGGGGTATGGCCCTGTCGAGGTTGAGATTTGCCGGGACAGCGAAATTCTTGCGGGATATCCAAAAACGATGAATGTCTGGGCATCTCATGCGGATGAAGTATCACGGGTGCCTGAGGATTTTTGTGTTCTCGCACAATCGACCATCTGCAACCACGAGGCGATTGCCCACAGGGAAAAACCGGTTTTCGGGCTCCAGTGGCATCCCGAGGTCAGCCATACTTTTGAAGGGAAACGCGTTTTTGAAAATTTCCTCCGGATCATTGCCGATAACCCATAAACGCTTTATCCTTATCCGGCAACCTTTCTCCCAGATGAGAAAAGAGGGATGAAAATGGCGGATAATTTCACGTTATTGTGTTTCATAATGGTAACCGGGCTTTTCCTCGTATTCTGTCCGGTTTCTGCAGCTGGTGCGATCAGCACGGTCTCTGCCGGAAATACGGTCTTTGTTGGGGAGCAGGGACTGGACATCCGTGCTGCAATGGATGGAGATTCAATACTGGGATGGTGGGCTTCCGGTGCAGCAATCTCTTCCAGTTCGCCGGATAAGACGATCTCTGTCCCGAACCCCGGGAGTTTCACGATCTACCCTTCAGATTTCCAAACGTATACCGGAACCTGGTATCGCCTGAAGTCGCCAACAACTGCAAATGGCACTGCGTTCAATGTTGTCGATCCGTATCTTGATCTTAAGATAGAAGATACCACGGTCAGCACGGATGTCACAAATAAATGGGTTCCGACGGATGACGAACTTCGCTTCAGGATTGACACCAATCTTGTCCAGATGCTCCAGCGGAACTCCGTGAGCACGGTCCCCATCACCATTAAAGTTCGCAGCCCTGACGGGACACTGCTCAATGCACTCGTGAGCAAGTCGGGGCAGACAACATCACTGGTGGACTACCCGGTAACCACCTCGCCACAGTATACCGGGTCAATATGGGGAACCAGTAACCGGGCAATGTATCCTCCGGGCACGTACTCGGTCTGGGCTGAATGTAATGTCAATTCCATGAAAGACAATTATAACCAGGCAGGCAAGACGGTCAGTACAACGGTTACCGTGCTCAACCAGGACCAGAACCCGCTCATCGGCAACAAGGGATATGTCACGAACCCGACGACATCAACGCCAGTGATGACAACCCGGACACCGACGCCGACTGTTACCACGGCAGTTACAACCAGTCCTCCCCCCACCACGGTCTTAACTCCCGTGGCAACTGCAACGGCCGAATCCCCTGCAGCAACGACGCTGCCGGCAACTGCAGTGGTCCCTGCCGCTCCAACCACCCATGCGCCCGGCTTCGGGGCAGGACTGGTTGTTCTTTCTCTTTGTGCCTGTCTTTTGTTCTTCCTGAAGAAACACTAATTTTTCTTCGTAAGTTTTTATTACCCGGGTCTCCCATTACGGTGCATGAATGTTGTTACCACACTGATCAAGTCCCGTCACAGTGTCCGGAAGTACAAACCGGACCCTCTTGACGAGCGGGCAATCCAGGACGCTCTCGAGTGCGCTGCCCTGGCACCCACGGCCCGGAATGTCCAGCCCTGGCTGTTTGGTATAGTGCGTGAAAAACCGGTGCTGAAAACGATTGCCGGGCTTGCAGCGAACGGGGCGTTCATTGCTGATTGTGCAGCATGTTTTTTTGTCTTCTGTGAGAAGAAGGAACTCTACTACCTTGAGGATGGCTGCGCTGCAACCGAGAACCTGATCCTTGCCCTCCAGGCCTATGGTGTCTCGTCATGCTGGGTGGCGGGGGACAAGAAGGAGTACGCAGAGTCTGTCAGGAAATTACTGAATGTGCCGGAGAACTATACCCTTGTCTCCCTTGTTGCAGCCGGAATACCTGCCGAAGTCACGATTGCACCAAAGAAACCCTTGAAAAAAATCGTGTTTTTTGAACAATACACAAACGAATAGCCGAATAGTGTCCTGGATTACGGGTCTCTTTTTTTCGCCAAAAAAAATCGCATCCCTAAAAAAATTGTTCCGAAGACCAAAAAGATCCCGGGTACCATGTCTCCCTATCGTGATGCATAACAATAAGAAACAATTACAAAACCGGCACACCAAAATTTTCCGGTGTATCTTTGCATCTGCATCCATGGCAACGGTTATTCGGTGAAAACCCTTTATTCCTGCAAAACAGCCTGTGCGGAGCTCAATGCCGATATCTCCAGATTTCCCTGATGTGTAAAGTGGTTTTACCAGGTTTTCCGGACGCTCCGGAACCCGCCTGATGCCCTGCCTCCGTTCTATTCTCAACCCGATGCAGGGAGTGCATCCATGCTGACCATTCTCCGATATCCGACAGCCCCCGTTCCGGAAGAGGGGAAGCACCCGACAGGATTCATCGACGGAGAAATTTCTGTGCAGGACCTAAAAAAAATTCGGCAGTGGAAATGGTGCCAACGCCCGACATAATTCCCGTAATAATGACGTTTTTCGGAAAATTAAGCCGTTTCACTCGAATAAAACCGTGCTTTTTATTCGCGTAAGAAATTGCGCAAAAATTTCCTGATCTGAACTCTTGTTTCCGGGCCTTAGGCTATCCGGCGCCCGCCACGGCCTGAAAATAAAGGGTCTTCTTCCGGCACCGGAATACCGACCGGTTTTTCCTGAAAAATAGGGGAACCCGTGTCCCGGAGCCTCCGGCAGTGTGTTAATGGGTAGCCGGGATGGCGGATCCCCCTCATTTCAGCCCCTCCACGCTACCTGGGTAGTGCCTTTGCGGCAGCTGGGAACAGTGACGGGTTGTGCCAGGAGCTCTCCTGCGGGATGATGTGGTTTACCGGAAACTATCTGCGAACTTGTTTTTACATCGGGATACCGTTTTATTACTCCCCGAGTAATCGTCCTGATTGATTTCTCAAAATCATAAAAAATGAGAATGAGCACGTCACGCATTTTCCGGTTGTCCGCGATCAACGCATCCGGAATAGTAAGATCACTGGAGGCAGACTCCAAAAAAATGGCTCATCGCCTCAATGATGTTGTGCATGCAAAAAAGAATTCATTGAAAAATCCACTCTCAAAAGAAAATCCCAAAGAGATCTCACAAGCAGCAAACGTCATCTTACAGAAGAAATCCGGAAAATATTGTTTGTTCCATTCACGGATTCTTACTCATTTGTATCGTGAATGATATTCTGGTGGACTTTTTTCACTATCGTAACCGATATCATGTACCTGTTTTATCTCCCTTCACGAGCACGGGTCATGCATCAGGGAATGAAATGACAGGTACCATACAGTCCATTTTCTTTTTTCAACCATCTGGTAATGCTTAATCATCCGGCACATCAGATCACTAGTCATGAACCATGGGATCCTGCAGGTTGCGCTTGACCTCCTCGATCTGGATCGTGCTGTGCAGATTGCACAGGAAGCTGTCGAAGGCGGTGCTGACTGGATCGAAGCAGGGACCCCACTTATCAAGAGCGAAGGCATGCAGGCAGTCCGGACATTGCGCCAGCGATTTCCCCATGCAGTCATCGTTGCAGACATGAAAGTGGCCGACACCGGGGCTCTTGAGGTGGAGATGGCGGCAAAGGCCGGTGCAGATGTCATCGGGATCCTTGCGGATGCAGACGATGCGGTGATTGCAGAATCCGTCCGGGCGGCCCGGCTTTATGGTGTGAAGGTGATGGCGGACCTGATTAATGTGGCAGATCCACTCGTCCGCGCCCAGCAGCTGGAGTCGTTTGGCGTCCACATAATCTGCGCCCATGTAGGCATTGACCAGCAGATGACTGGAAAAGAATCCTTGAACCTCCTCTCCACATTGTCCGGTCAGATCCACATCCCCTTAGCGGTTGCCGGGGGGATTGATGCTTCGGGTGCAGCTGATGCCATCCGGAACGGGGCGGAGATCGTTATCGTTGGTGGCAATATTGTGCGTTCCGCCAATGTGACGGGATCCACAAAGGAGATCCGGCGCGGTATGGATGAAGGGACGGCTGACCGCCCCCTCAGGAAATCAAAAGAGGAAGAGACGTATGACCTATTCCTGCAGGTATCCGCGCCCAATGTCACCGATGCAATGCACCGGAAAGGTGCAATGATCGGTATCGTCCCGGTTTGCAGGGCCGTGAAACTGGTGGGAAAGGCCGTGACCGTGCAGACATTTGCCGGGGACTGGGCAAAACCTGTGGAAGCTATCGATATTGCCATGCGTGGGGATGTCATCGTTATCAACAACGATGGAGGGACGCATGTCGCGCCATGGGGGGAGCTTGCCACCCTGAGTTGCATGAAAAAAGGAATTTCCGGTGTGATCATCGATGGTGCAGTAAGGGATGTCGATGATATTCGTGCGCTGAAGTATCCGGTCTTTGCAAAGGCGACTGTACCTAATGCCGGGGAGCCCAAAGGTATGGGGGAGATTAACGCGGAGATCCAGTGTTGCGGGCAATGGGTCCGGCCCGGTGACTGGATTGTCGGGGATGAGAGCGGTGTTGTCGTGATCCCTGCAGAACAGGCGTACGAGGTGGCGAGGAGAGCGCTTGAGATCCGTAAAACAGAAGAGCGCATCCGTGAAGAGATCCAGCGGGGGAGCACACTTGCCCAAATCGCACACCTGGAAAAATGGGAGAAAAAGTAATGCTGACCGGTCAGTGAAAGACCGATCTCTCGATAAGGGTTGCACCTGACTGCTGGATCTTTTTTATTGCATCCTCTACCTGGTCGACACGAAGGATGAGGACTGCACCATCTTTCCCGGAGTAGGCATACGAATACTCAATGTTGATCCCGGAATCCCCGAGGATCTTCGCGACTTCGTAGAGTCCGCCGGGCTGGTCTTTCATCTTTACTGCGATTACGTCAGTGAATGCGATGTTGAATCCGAGCGCCTGCAGTGTATCATGGGCTTTCTGCGGGTGATCCACGAGTGCCCTTACAACACCGAAACCGTTTGCCTCGGCAATGCTGAATGCAAGAATGTTCACCTTCTCCTCGCCCAGGGTGTGGGCGATAGCCGCGAGGCGACCCGGGCGGTTTTCTGAGAATATCGAGATCTGTTTGATCAGGTATTTTTTCGCGTCCATGTTATAACGACCTCTTATCAATAACTTTCTTTGATTTTCCTTCAAACCTCGGGAGTGAGCCGGGTTCGACAAGCTCCACATCAGCGTTCACGTTCAGGGAATTCCTGAGCCGGTGTTCAACATTCTGGCGGATCTTCATCAGGTCCGTTATCTTGTCACTGAATGACTCCTTTTTCAGTTCAACCCTGACAAGCATATCGTCCAGTGCGCCTTTCCGCTCTACCACGATCTGGAAGTGCTGCCCGACTTCGGGAATCGCCATCAGTGCATGTTCTACCTGGGAGGGGAATACGTTGATTCCCCGGATGATCAGCATGTCATCAACGCGGCCCTGGATCCGGTGAATCCGTGGATTGGTCCTTCCGCAGGCACAGACTGCATCGTCCATTGCTGCGATATCCCCGATCCGGTAGCGGATCATGGGGAGTGCCTCTTTCTGCAGGATGGTGATGGTGACTTCCCCATCCTCACCCGGTTCCAGTGGCTCTTCCGTCTTGGGATCGATTATTTCGACAAGAGCAAGATCGGACCAGACATGGAATCCTTTCTGTTCGCAGCACTCGGTGAACATCGGGCCCGACAACTCACTGGTACCATAGATATCATATGCCTTGATCCCGAGCCAGTCCTCTATCCTGACGCGCATCTTATCGGTCCAGGGCTCTGCCCCCAGGATGCCCGTTCGCAGCCGGGTATCGTTCCGGATACTCACGCCCATCTTCTCGGCAACTTCGCCCATGTGCAGGAGATAGGAGGGAGTACAGGCTATCGCTGTTGCGCCCAGGTCCTGCATCAGTTCGATCTGGCGTTCGGTATTGCCAACACTTGTCGGGAGAACCGTTGCACCGATCCGCTCTGCGCCGTAATGCATCCCGAGTCCCCCGGTAAAGAGGCCGTACCCGTAACTGACCTGGATGACATCCCCCCGTCCAAGTCCGATGGATGTAAGGCCCCGTGCAAGCGAGGTAGTCCACAGATCCAGGTCCTTCTGGGTATACCCGACAACCGTTGGTTTCCCGGTAGTCCCGCTTGAGACATGGTACCGGACCAGCTCGTCCTGCGTTGCGGTAAAAATCCGGTCGGGATAGTTATCCCGGAGATCCCGCTTGAACATGAACGGGAGTTTCTTCACATCGGCAAGTTCGCGGATGTCGTCCGGATGGACATTCTGCTCTTTCATCCGGTCGTGATAGAACGGGGAAAAACTGTACAATCGGTAAACGAGACTTTTAAGCAGTTTATACTGCATTTTCTGGAGATCCGCTTTCGGCATCTCTTCAATACGGGGATCCCATAAGGCCATTACAATCCCTCTCTTCGATCAATAACTCTCTTGGCTTTTCCTTCGAACCGGGGCAGGGAACCCGGTTCAACCAGCTTTACTGTTGTACGCAGTTCGAGTGCATCGCGGAGCTGCTTAACGACTTTTTTCTGGAGCCGGGCAAGATCGGATAGTTCTCCGCTGAAGTGCTCCCTGTTGATCTCCACGTCGACTGTCATCTCATCCAGATGATTGATTCTGTCAATAAAGACCATAAATTGATTGCCTACTTCAGGAATCCCGAGGAGTACATGCTCGATCTGGGACGGAAACACATTGATGCCACGGATAACGAGCATATCGTCGCTTCTCCCGGTAATCCGGGCGATCTTTTTCCCTCTCCTGCACAGGCAGCCGTCCTCCATGAGCATGGTGACGTCCCCAGTCCGGTACCTGAGCAATGGCATGGCTTCCTTGACAAGGGGTGTCACCACCAGCTCGCCGCGCTCTCCATCCGCTACCGGCTCACCAGTCCGGGGATCGATAATCTCTACCAGGTAACTGTCATGCCAGATATGGAGTCCGTCACGCTCCGGGCATTCGAAGGCAACCCCCGGACCGAACAGTTCACTCAGTCCATACGAGTCATACGCGGTAACGCCAAGCTTTTCCTCAAGAGTCTTTCTTGTGCTTTCCGACCAGGGTTCCGCACCAAAGAGACCTGTTTTCAGGGTGTCAAGACCCGCTCCCATCTCCTCTGCAACTTCGGAGAGGTGCATGGCATAACTGGGGGTGCAGTGTATTGTCGTCACACCGAAATCCTGGATCATCTCGATCTGGCGTTTCGTATTACCGGTTGCGCTGGGAATGACGGTCATCCCGATCTTCTCGGCACCGTAGTGGAAACCGAGACCGCCGGTGAACATCCCGTAATTCACCATATTCTGAAAAACATCGTCTTTGGTTATCCCGACCATTGTCATGTTCCGGGCAATCAGGCCTGACCATGTATCCAGGTCATTGCGGGTATACCCCACTACCGTGGGTTTCCCGGTGGTTCCCGATGTGGTATGGATCCGCACAATCTCCTTCATGGGGACCGCAAAAAAACCGAAGGGATAGCCGTTCCGGAGATCCTGTTTCTTCGTAAACGGTATTTTTTGTATATCATCCAGTGTCTTAATGGACGCTTGTTTGATCCCGGCTCCGGCAAGGAGGTTTTGGTAAAAACCTACGTTCTGTGCCTGGTTTAGTGTTTTTTTCAGGCGTTTGAGCTGGAGTTCTTTGAGTTCCGTTGGTTTCAGCGTCTCGGTTTTTTTATCCCAGAACATCGTTTGCACCCTGTTATGCTATAACATGACGAGTGTACGTATATCGGTTTGCTGGGGTTTATATCCACCGAAAATTGATCTCACCCCGCGCATAACTCTTCGTTGTTATCCCCCCGGTTTTGGGGCACATGGTTTTTCAAAACGATTAATTAATCCGTGTCCCTGTGGTAGTATTTACACAGTCGGACGCGTATGTCCTGGTGCGGAGTATGGTGGACTATCCCTGGGTCTCAGTCAGCGGCTTTGGAGCCCATATCAAGTCAACCCGGAAGCACCTGATTATCCAGAAGAAAACCACTACGGAACACTATCCTCTTGAAGAAATTTCTCATCTTCTTATTGTCGGCGGGCATACGATTCATTCTGCCGCCATCTCCCAGCTGGTCAGGAATGGGGTGTATATCACCTTTTTTGATCCGGACGGAACTCCTGTTGGAATGATCCGGCCCTTTTCTTCCGGGAATGGTGAGAAGTGCTCTGAACGGCAACGCTCGCTTCCCCGCCAGCGGTATGCAATCCGGATCGCACAGGCCTCGATTAAGTCCCGGCTCTTTACGATCGAGAGAATCCAGGAATCCCAGGAATCCAGCCTCCTTTATGAGGGTGAACTGGAGCTGCTCCACAAATCCCTGGATGAACTGGAATATCTGATCAAACTGGACGAGATCCGCCGCCTGCACAAACTCTCTTCCGATATGTATTACGAGATCCTCTCACGGAGCCTTCCACCGGATCTGGGATTCCGGAGAAGGACCCTTCGACCACAGGTGGATCCCGTCAATGCCATGCTCTCTTTCGGATATTCCCTGCTCTTTGGCACGTGTTCTGTTGCCGTTATCGGTGCCCTTCTCAATCCGGACCTGGGCCTGCTCCATGAGGGATGTGGGGGACTCGTCAATGATCTTATCGAACCGTTAAAAGCGGGGACTGTTGATCCCCTGGTCCTTCAGATGGCAGGGGAATCCCTGACCGATTCTGATTTTGAAAGAACGCACGACCGGTGTATGCTGTCAGATACCCTGATCAGTGCTATGATGAAATCTTTTTACACTGCACAGGTTTCCGACCGGGTTAATGAACAGGTGAACAATTTTTCCCGGGCCCTGGAGACCGGAACCGATTTTAAAATTCTGTATTGATCCTGTTCTCGAGTTTCAGAACGGAGAACCCATCGAATGTTGTCAGGGGCATCTCCGTGATCTGCAGATCCCGTATCACGGCCCGCGGACAACTGTAAACCATGGAAGTGAATTTCTCAAGCACAATCGCCTCACCCGTTACGTACACCTGGACCTTTCCATCTTCAAGGTTAAGAACAGTTCCTGCGATATTCAGGTCTGATGCAATTTTCCGGATGCATGCCCGAAAACCGACCTTCTGGACCCTGCCGGTGATGATTATTTTAAGTGTCTTCATCATCACATCCTCTGCATAATTTTAATGGCAAGGCCCAGTTCGTCAAATACTTCATCTCTCAATGTCGACTGGCGGATATTTGTCGCGGCATCGATTGCGTAATCAAGAATTTCCTGCGCGGAATGCTCACAGCCGGCGGCAAAGATTTTCAGCGCGATATCGCACATGACAAACGCTCTCCGGGATAACGGGCGGATGATCCTTGCCTCCTTGATAGAATTCTGGAGCATCTTCCGGGATAATTTATCCTGGCCTTCTTTCTTGAAATACACAGAAAGGTAACAGAAGAATATTGCCTCCTTTCCCCTGTCTGCAACGGCCCTGACCAGTCTCTCCAGTGTTGCAACCGAATTGGGGTGAATTCCCTCTTTTACCATTCTCTCGGAAACCGACTTGATCTTCACAAACTGGGGGGTGATTTCATACATCTCGGTGTATCCCATCTGCTCCAGCCGGAAGAGACGCACCTCGTCCGCATCGATTGTTTTGATAACCTGGATTGCGAGATCGCGCATTTTCCGGTCATGCGACTGTTCATGAAGTCCGCTGTAGATATCAGCGATGTTGTTCCTGATGGTGTCTGCGATTGAGGGAATATTGATCTTTTTTGTGAGTGTTTCTGCTTTTTTCAGGAGTCTGAGTGTTAGTTCCCCATCCGCATTCTGCAGGGTCAGCCTGACAATGGAGAGAATTACCGAGGCCTTCTCATACGGGGTAATGACGGTATCGGCAGCTGCTTCCATAGCCCGTATCAGGTCCCTGCGTTTTTCGGTGTCCGTGCGTATCATGCGATACAATGAGATCAGGGAGTTTGCATACTCTGCGGGGTCCTTGATCTTCTGTGCTATCTGAAATGCGGTAGTAAACCAACGGGACTCCGGGCGGATTGTGTTGAACCGGACAATGGTTTTTATGACCTGCCGGCGTGCCTCCGAGTCCTTGTCAAATTCAGTCTCCTCCAGGTGTTGTATCGCGCGTGCGAGGTTCTTTTCAGCAATCCCCTCATCAACCTGGCTGTAGGAAGATGCAAGGTATGACAGGATAAGGACCTTATGGTAGCCGGAATTGAGGATATCCAGGTTTTTCTCAACCTCTTCAAGGACGCGGCGTGCATCATCAGTTTTCTGCAACCGTGAAAACATGTCAGCCAAATCGCATAATCCCGTGAGCCTGACATAGGGATCATATATCAGAAGAAGAACGGTGTAGATCAGCGCTATGATTTCCGGGTTTGAATGGGCGAGTTCGTTCCTCCGTAAGAGAAATGCCATTGTCTCGTACGGGTCTGTGGAATTGGGGTGGGTAATCTCATCGTTGAGGTTTGAGACTATCCGTGACATCATGGCATCGCGTTCAAAGGTGTTCTCTATCTCTGTTGCGAACAGGGCGAGTGGTATGATGTAGTCCAGGCTGGTGCTGGTCCTGGAACAGGATATGATGATATCGATAATCCCGGCAATTTTGAGAGACGCCTGCTGGGGTTTTACATGCTTCCTGATTACTTCCCTTCCCCTGACAAACGGCGAATACTTCACCCCGAATTCTTGTGTGGAGGAGATAAACGAGGGATCGTTTAAGAGAGCGCATCCAATCTTGACAAAACATTCCGCAATGCGTTCGAATAACTGACCTTTTAATGAGGGATCGTTTATCTCCCCTGCGATGAGATACGCCTCTTCGAGTGCATCGCAGGATTGTTTATCAGTCGCGTATTTTATCACCCCGTCGATGATATTGGCCATTGCATAGGATACCAGGTCTTTTTCAAGAAGGGAATTACTCCATGCCTTCATCCGGAGCAGCAGGTCAAGGTCACCCTGCTGGGCTGCGAGAATGGACGCTTCATCGATGATACTGCTCAGGGTTGCGGAGCGGGTATTCTGACCTTCGATCTCGCAGGTCAGCCCGACAGCCCTCTGGAGGAAGTCCCGGTTTTTGACCTTAACTCCGATCTTTGCAATCTTGATAACGATATTCGCTATTGCGCGTTCCTTGAGAGCCTGTTCCCGGATCGATTCTGCAAAGCGGATAAGGATCCCCGGGTCATGGGAGTCCAGAAATCCCCTGTCTACGAGAAAGGTAATGCTTTCCAGGATCAGGTGGTCCTGTTTAGGGTGAAGCAGGATGAGGTTACGGATTGAAAGGATATGGAGAATCAAATCATGGTAACTGGATTCCCTGCTCAGTTCGATTGTGGCCCGGTAAACGGCAGTATTGACGACATCCGGGTGCAGTTTTATGAGGATATTGTTATGAATCAGGGGGACACTGTCATTGAGCACCCCTTCCTTTAACAGCTGGGTGAGACAGTCCGTGTATTGCGATGCATTTTCAATCTCGTGGTTGATCTTCCCGAATATTCCCAGTGCATAGCTGAAGTTTCCCGAGGCCAGCATAATCTGGGAGAACTGGAGATAGATCCTCGACAGGATGGCCGGATTGCAGTGGCGTTCAAGAATCGGGATGAGTTCAGTGAGGACCTGCATGTCATTTGAGTTGTTTGCGACAGCAACCCCGGCATGGACCATCTCCCGAACGGGGAAGTCCTCATTGTCCGAGATGTGCTGCTGGAGGTCCATAGCCGTTGAAAGGAACCACTGGTCTCCTGAGCGTTCCGCCTTTTTGAGTAAATCGATAACCAACGTTCCCGTTACTTCCGGCTTGTCATGGCACAATTGCTGGAGAATGGTGATGATCTGTTGTTTGTCCTTGACCCGTTCGAGCAACTGTTCTGTCAGCGCGCTCACAATCTCAAGGAAGGCATCGTGTGAGATAGCGGAGAAATGCTCGAGAAACCGAGGGATGTCCGCCATATCCTTACCAAATGCCGTCTTTGCGCCTTTTCCGATAATTTCAGATATGCAATTATGTCTTCGGATTTTCTGGTGGATGCTGGTTGCGCTGCGGATGCTGTCCAGGAACAAGGGCCGGTCTTTATCGAGAATAGCAACGGTGGCGAGAGCTTTTGCAAGTTCCGCATGCAACACTGCCCGTTTGGATATATCCCCTATCTCTTCAATAAGATGGAGCGATGTACGGAGCAGGTTCTGGCTGCGCGTGGTAATCGCCCAGACGATGAGGAGCGGGATGATATCGATCATAATATCTGATCGGTATTTCCGGAAACTGATGCGGTCAAGGAGGAGGAGTCCCTGATCGATCAGGTCCGGGGCAGCTTCAGATACCCCGGCATCGATCAGGTCACGGGCAAGCATGGCAAACACCCGGGACTGGTTGCTTTTCTTGCTGATCTTGTCGGAAAGGACGAAAACCGTTTCCAGCCAGCGACGGTCTTTTGTGAGGATATACTGCCTGATTATTCGCGAGAATAAGTCTTCATTATCACTTCGCTCGATCTCCTGGAGGGCTGCAGGAAGGGCGGGCCTGTTGTCCCGGATTGCGGTATCAAGGATAAGCTTGTTGAGGTCCGTTACAAGGTTTTTCCGTGCCCGCCGGTTCTGGGGATCATCAAGCACTGCGATAACCGGTTCCAGCACCTTCCAGTCTTCTTCGGAAAGGTCTTTTTTAATATTATGCAGTATATCGATGGTCTGGACCATGGTTTATTAC
>NZ_PIZH01000445.1 GCF_002835825.1 Methanoregula sp.
GGTCGTGGGGGGAGGGGATTGACACAACAAATGTTTGGCTCGTTTTGGAATATTTCTTTATGGTTATTGGTAATATCATGGCTCTTAAGCTCGATGTCGTGGTTGATCTGCTCAAGGCTGGTGAGAAGCTGGTCATGGGCACGAATCATCCTGCCGAGCATGGCAACGGATTGCCGGAGGCGCTCGTTCTTCTCATCCTCTTCTGCCGCACGCGGCGAGACTACCCGCATCTCCTTGAGACTGATATCGATGAGGATGTCGTGGGCAAGATAATAGTATTTCCGCCGTCGCTCGTCAATCTGGCAGGAGAGGATCGCCTCCCGCTCCATCATCTGGAGATGATCGATGACTGCCTTGGGTGAGAGCATCAGCGTGTCGGAGATCTCGGTCACAAAACAGGGTTTCTGCCGCAGGAGCTCGATGATACGCCGGCGGTTCCGGTTCCCCAGGATATCGAGCAGCCGGGCTGCCTCAGTAACATCGGGCATGCTTACGTACTGTTACTGCGGGACTATTAGGCTTTTTTCATCAGTCACAACGAGACGGGAAAGGGTGCGGGGCACGGTTCATTACTTCCACCGGGTCACGATATAGTAGTTGTAACTGTCACTGGACACACCAATGCCGACCATATGGTACTCTGGATTGAGAACATTGTTCCGGAATGCCACATTCGCATTGTCCGGTTTATCGGTAAACTGCTGCCGGAAACTGGTATCAGACAACGCCCAGGTCACCTTCGGGATGATGAGGACATTGGTGGTTGCATCAGGATCGGAATTTGCCCCGGGCACATAATTCAGGGCTGCTATCCTCACTTCATTACTCTTGGTTGCAGCCTGCCATGCCAGGGTTCCGTCAACCTGCACCGGTGCAAGGTTGTGGGCGTGCCGTTCGAGGTTGATTTGCTCTGCAAGCCGGGGGGCAATGACCGGGTTGGTGTCGGCAAAAATACCGGAGGTCCATGCGAGATACGCGATCCCGGCAGCACCGGTAAGAATCAGCATGAGAAAAACGAAGAGAACCTTCTTTTTCCTTCCGGTTCCGGCACGAGGTGCTGAACACGGGTGATACCGTTGGGTAATATATTGATCTGACATATCAGGACGCTTCCTTCAGGAACGGTTGAGCGTACCGGCATTAAAAATGCGGAAATTGCCCGGGTTGAAGCGATGAACCGCACGGTTGGATGCACTCTGGCAAAGATGGTGTTTCAGCCGGCTGGGAACCGGAACTTGTCTTTGGGGACGCTGATATCGAAGGTGCATCCCCTCCCGTGAGCACCGGTCTCGGAGATGCCGATCCCGGTATATCCCAAAAGCTCCCGGATGATGTAGAGCCCCTGGGGGTGATCGAGGTCGAAGAGGGTTGCCTTCTCATGATCCATGATCCCGCACCCGTCGTCCTCGAAGAGGATGTGAAGGGTATCGCCGTTCACCTTCGCTGTCAGGCGGATACGGCGGACCGGTGCCGTCCCGGAGCGCAGGGAGAAATCGAGCAGGCGATAGCATGCCCGGGAGAACAGGGGGTCGGCAAACACCTCGATATCACCGAGATCCATGACGATATCGGTATGATGGGAGGGGAGCAGGGCAACCGCATCTGAAAAAACTTTCCGCACCGGCTGCCACTCGGGAGCGATGAGACCGCGGTCCTGCAGCGCCCGCATCGAGGAAATCTGG
>NZ_PIZH01000446.1 GCF_002835825.1 Methanoregula sp.
CTCACTTTCCGGAACGGTGTCCGCTGGACACGGGAAAGGGGCGAGAAGGAGCACAGGACGGGCCCGGATTGGCGCGTCGCTGAAATGAGGGGGGCTAAGACGTGCGACGGGTGCTCTTGACGGGAACTGACGAACAACATGGGTTTCTCCGACGTCCGACTGGTCATCAGACCAGGAGGAGGAGAAGAAACCATCCGGTTTCTTCGACGGAGAATCTTTGATCCCCAATAAACCGCTCATGACGGTCGCCGGCTCTCTCCGGACCCCCTGCCACAGGCTAAAACCCGTTTCACCTGCCGTTCGGCCAAAAGAATGTGGCAAAAATTTACCTTATCTCTCCGACGTAAAAATGGCGATTTTCTCGAAATTATTCCCTCATTTTCCGGAATTATTCCCTCTGGTGCCGGAAAAGAGGAGAACCGGAGCCCTGTACGAGCCCGGATTGTCGTATCCCTGAAATGGGGGATAGATACGACGAGAGGATGATTTCAGGGGGCTTGGGGGGTCACCCCCCTCACACCCTCACCGACCCGGACCCTGTCCCATCCACATCCGGAAGATCCCGGCCGAACCGGTCAATCTCAATGATCGCGTCTGCTGTCACGCGGAAGAACCGCCACGTGCCATGCTTGGACCGGAGCCAGAGCTCACGGGTGAGGGACACGTCCCGCATGATCGCCCGGAGCCGGAGGATCTCCCCCCGGAATTCAAACGCGATATCGGCCGCCGCCGCGAGGATATGCGGGGTGAACCTCACGCGGACGAACGCACCCGTTGTTGTCGAGTCGATGGTGAAATGGTACCGGGCCTCCGGACCACGGACCGCCACCTGGACCTTCCCGCGCTCGCGTGCAATCGCGATCGCTTCCGGCAGCGCCCGGTGCGGGCGCGAGGTGCGGATCATGGTGCACACTCCTGCACACCGGGAAATGTTTTTGAAAAAACCGGGCATTCAAACATGGAATAAAATAGTTAGGATAAATTTTGTTAAATAATTTTTTGAACGCCTCAGGTATATGATCGATCCCTGCGGTCAGGAGACAATTCCTGTTATCACCGGAAGATACTTTAATTCTCTCATGAAGATAATGCTTGATCGCTAATCAGAGATGCCCGCATGAAACAGACACGGATGCGCTACACAGTGCTGATGGATAAAAATGAGCGCGGAGGCTACACCGTGACAGTCCCCTCCCTCCCCGGCTGCATTTCGCAGGGAGACACCTGGGACGAAGCCCGGAAAAATATCGAAGAAGCAATCGCCGGGTATATCGAAACGTTAAAAATTCTCAAAAAGCCGGTGCCGGTTGAAGTCGAAGTGACAATTCACGATCCGGTAGTTGCATGAAACTTCCCCGGGTAACGGGCGACAAAGTACTGAGAGCCCTTCAGCGTGCAGGCTTCATACTCGTTCATACGCGGGGGAGTCACCATTTTCTCTAGGATGAGGAAAAAGATTGCCTTGTCACAGTACCTGTTCATACCGGGACAATCATTGCACCAAAAACGCTTCTGTCTATTTTATCTCAGGCAAAAATCAGCAGAGAAGAGTTCATTGCTCTGTTATAAATGCGGGTTGCCATCAAACTATTCAGAAATCTTCTTGTCCATGGCATCGACCCTTAACTGAAAAATTATTAAAAAAATGGGACTTGGGTATTGGGGTGTTGGGACTAACTT
>NZ_PIZH01000447.1 GCF_002835825.1 Methanoregula sp.
AAGTCGAGGACCCGGCCACCTGGTGCAACCAGCCGTTCCGCGAGCCGGTCGGGGCGGTAGAGGAAATGGCGCAGGGGTGTGTCGAGATGGGCAGCGTGCTCCGGGTCGAAGACCTCGTGCTGCCGGTGGGCGTTTTGGTCATGAGGACTCATGAGAGATCGGTTGGGACACGTATGGCATAACGGTTCTGGTTCTCACGACTTGGTCCCGGTTACGGCAAACATGGTCCCTGCAAACGTGAACTGCCCTTTCGCGTGCGCCTCCTCAAGATCGCCAAGCCATGCAGCTACTTCATCGCGTGCAAGCACACCCTTCTCCTGAGCCGCTCCAAGGAACTGCTCCATATTCATCATCTTTGCAGCAACGGAAAAATCGTGCAGAACGAGCGGCTCCGGGTGAACCACAACGTCCGCGAGGTTCCGCTCCCGGAAGTAGCGATAGATCTTACGGCCGGTTGAGCCATCGGGGAACTGGTCAGCGCAGAACCGGAAGAAAGTGCGGGCGGTGTCCCGGCTGCCGGGGTCACAGATGAATGTCTCCCAGTCTGGCTCGATGGAGAGGAGCCGGCCGCCCGGGCGGAGCACCCGGATCATCTCGTCAAGGATCTGCCCGGGATTATCGAGAACCTGGAGCGTTCGTTCGATCCTGACCGCATCAAATCTCGCATCCGGGAATGGAAGTCTGTAGACATCGCCTGTCCGGAACGAGACCGGAAGGCCGGTGCCTTTTGCCTTTTTTTCAGCGATCGCGATCATCCGTTCGCTTACGTCGATACCGGTTACCTGCCCATTTTTCCCGACCATCGCTGCCATTCGGATGGCATCATAGCCCGGCCCGCAGCCGGCATCGAGAACCAGATCCCCCTCTTTCAGGTCAAGATATCCGTAGCTCCTCACCTTCATCTGCCGGGTCTCCGGCAGGGAGTCCACATACTCGAGGTACTGGACAAGGTGATCGGCCGTTTCGGTAGAATCGATGTTCCGGAATTCAGAGGAGATGGTCCGTTCAGCCATGCAGGTACTATTATTCCCCGGATATCTTATGGTTCCCTACACTCCGGGAAACAGCATGAGGATAAGGGGTACGGTCACGAGTGTGCTCAGGTAGGTGCAGACCACGATGGATGCTGCAAGTTTCCCGTCGCACTCGTACCGGTCGGCGATCTGCCCCGTCATACCGCATTTCCGAAGATTAATACCCGATGACTGCCGTCAGTTATCTCATACAAAGGTGTGTTATGAAACGACTTGTTCTCCTCATCGTGCTTGCTTTCGTTCTTGCGGCCGGCTGTACCTCCCCGGGGCAGACGCCTGCTCCCGCAACGCAGGCTCCTGATCCTGCAACTCTGGCAGACAACCTCTTCTCGCAGGCAGAGAAGGCGTTTGCATCCGACAATTACAACGCGGCTGCGGATCTCTACTTCAAAGCATATGAGCAATATAAAGCCGAAGGTAATGGAGAGCGGGCACGGGATGCCATGAACAAGGGATCGATCTCGGTCCGGATGCTTGCCGAGTCGCCGTATAACCGGTCAGTCATGATCGCTATGATCGACAAGGAGTTCCCGTCGGTTCCGGCAGAGCGCAAGGCCAGCTGGCTCCCCTGCGACGAGAGCCAGTGCATCGAGAGCGACGGGGAGACGTGGTATTTTGCCAATACTATCAACAATATCCGGTC
>NZ_PIZH01000448.1 GCF_002835825.1 Methanoregula sp.
GGCGCCGAGAAGGCCGAATGCTATCGGGCTCTCGGTCGTGAAAATCATCGCGGTCAGGGGCAGCGTACTTGAGATTGAGGATGTTGATATCCTTGACGGGACGCCGCTGTTCGATATTAAACCCTATGTTCCTGCGTTCGATGCTTTCCCTGATGAACGGTCCGGCTGGCTTACCGGCTGCGGGGATGCCGTGCGGTCGGCACAATCCGACAACCGGTTTTCTGATAACCGTGACTGATATTTTTCTTCATCCGGCTGTGGATATTCGGGCAGCCCGGTATAAAAAGAAAAAAGAAGGTCAGTATTTCTTTGGCAGGGGATTGAACACGTTCTCGTAGATCATATCGCTGCCGGTGTTGTGCAGCCGGTCGCGCTCCGTACGCTCCTCGACGAATGCCATGATCGGGAGCTCCATGGAAATCCCGGGAACATGGCCGAACATCTTCTCGAGCTCAACCTGCTGGGCATGCATGAAGAGTGCGTTTGGAATTTCTGCAGGGCAGTTCTCTTCACACTGGCCGCAGTTGACACAGGAGTCTGCGATGTGGGCGAACCGGATCAGGTGGAACATGAAGTTGACCGGAAGCTCGCCTGGAGGAACCATTGACGGGTTCCTGGTCGTGCACTCGACACAATAACAGATTGGGCACTGGCTGATGCAGGAATAACACTTGACGCACCGGGAGGTTTCAGCCATGATCTTCGTCAGGCGCTCCCTGCCCACTCCAAGACCTTCAAAATCTTTCTTGCGCCATTTGTCACCGAGTTTCAGCATCGCGCCCTCGACCTTTGCCCGGATCTCAATGCCCTTCGGGTTCGGAGCCTGGGTTGCAAGAACGCCTGCCTTTACGGCGCCGTCAATAAGGTTTGCACCTTTCTCGCTGCAGACCTCAACAAAAGTTGCTTTTCCTGCCTTGTCACCGATGACACCCCAGTTCCCGCAGGCCAGATCTGCCTGCCGGGGAACTTTCAGCTTGCAGCGACGGCAGTTCGTGCGCCGGCCATAGCCGACCTCTTCAAGTTCGTCGACCGAAATTCCCTTGTGGCCGCCTTCGTACTCGATGATGAACTGGCCCTTGTCGATCTCTTCCTTGTGCACAATGTCCGGGTCTACCCCGTACTTGTCGGCAATCATCTTCCGTGCAGTGACCGGGCTGACCGATCCACCGCAGTTTACGCAGATCATGATAATATTGTCAAGGTTGATCTGCTGGCGTTTGGCAAGCTCGTAAAGTCCCATCATGTCACAGCCCTTGACGGTTACACCAATTTTGATGTCACGGGCCCCGTCAAGGTATTTCTTGATGAGCTTTGAGACAAGGAGCGTACCGCAATGGAGGGATCCTGCCGTGCTTGCGAGATCTTTCGGATCGGTGATGATTACCGGCTTTGCGTCGTACAGGTCAGCGCCTTTGGTAATGGCGAGTACCGCATCCACCATCCTGGATTCGAGTGCGTATTTCCAGAGGGCAGTTACTGCTCCGCCGAGTTCTGCCTTCTTCTGGATTTCGGCATCATTCGTCCATGCATAGAGCATGTCGCCTTTTTTGGTCATGGTACTCAGGCCTCCCTGATCTTCTCAACCTTTACGGCACAGTGTTTCAGTTCCGGCATCTTGGATAAGGGATCGAGCGCGGTGTTCGTGAGGTTGTTTACACCTTCGTTAAAG
>NZ_PIZH01000449.1 GCF_002835825.1 Methanoregula sp.
TAACGAGTTTTGTCTCGGTGATATTTAAGGGCTTCGTGATCGAGTAGTTCATGTACATCGGGGGGTTCAGCAGATCGAACGCGAACGCCGTTTTGTTTGGCTGATGCTTCCAGTCGACATTGATCAGGTTGATCAGGCAGGCGGCATCCTCCGGGGGACGCGTCTGCGTTGCAATGACACTGAAACCCTTGGTCTCGGCAGCTTCCACGACAAACGGCGTTGCTTCGGTGACGAAACGCGATGTCCCGGAACCGCCGGTCGTCTCGGTTTTGAACTGGTTCGGGTCGTACAGGTCAACCGGCCCGGTCGACTCCTGCGGCGGAGCCACGCAGCCGGACACAAACAAGACCGCGACAAGGCCGGCGAGACATAGTATCTTGTAAGGATTATTTCTCATCAAAGAACGTTAGGGGCCTTTTGGTAATTAAAGATTTCAAATATCAGGGCAGGGTTTCCCTACAGTTCACGGACAGTACGAGTCCCACCGATCCGCCACGTCTGCCATCGGCAAGGATGAGGCCGGACTTCTGGATACGGAGGCGACAGCGGCGATGGTCGGGGGCAACAAAGACGCCGGTATAGGTTACGACGCCGTTTCCCTGCTCAGGCTCGCCACCCCGCTCGCCAAAGACTGCAGCGCGGCCATCCTCAAGGAGCGTGCCGCAGGTGGTTCCGACAATCTCATCGCATCGCTTACCGACAAGCATGCAGAACGAGGAGTTGCAGCCAAGGAACCGTCCGTCTGGATCAAGGTAATACAGGGGATTGGGGAATGTATTGATCATATGCTGGAGGAACCGGAACTGATCCTCGAGAGCATCGTGGGTACGCTTCCAGTCCGTCATATCAGTCGAGATGATATAGCAGATCGTCTTCTGGCCCTGCCGTATTGAGGCAATCCGGTTAGCGATGAACCGCCTTGTCCCATCCTTTCTCTGTATCCATAACGTGAGATCCGAGGGGACATCCTCCCTTTCCTGCGCTTCTTCAAGGATGGCCCGGAGACGTTCGCGCTCCTCGGGTGCCGCAAGATCGATGGGGGTGAGGGAGGCCAGCTCCTCTTTTGAGTAGCCGAGGATCTCTTCGGCGCGTGCGTTCATGTAGGTTGTTTTATCGCCCTCATGGTTGATGATCCCATCCCGGACGGTGTCTGCCATAAGGCGGAACTGCTCCTCGCTGGCCCGGAGTGCGGCATCGGCGCGCTTCCTTGCTGTGATGTCTTCGAGCAGGACCGTCGTCCCTTTCTTCCCATCTTCAAAGACCGTTGGGATAGTCTTCATCCGGAAGACGAGATGGCCTTTCTGGGGAAGAGCGATCTCGCCCTCGGCACGTTCGGAGAAGAGCCCCGCAATGATTTTCTGAACGAACGAATCGATCCAGGCCTCGGAGATTCCCAGATTCCGGATATCCCTGCCAATGAACGAGTCCCGAGGCTTTTTAAAAAATGCGAGCACCTGCCCATTGACCCTGACGATGCGGTTGTCCCGGTCAAGGACCATGATGAGGTCATCGCCAAGCCCGAGCATGGTATTGAGGGGAACCCGTGTCGAGAGGGTGAAGACCTTTGCCTTCCCGTACGTCCGCATGTCGACCTGACCGGAGACCAGCATGTTGTCAAGATACCGGCCAACAGAGTGGTTGTTCTTGCCCATAGCCCGGGCAATAT
>NZ_PIZH01000450.1 GCF_002835825.1 Methanoregula sp.
AAGGAGGACCAAAAACCATGTCAGATAATCCTGATCGCGGTGCGGTTGAACTGCTCGGTATCTACGGGCATTCTGCTTACCACAATCCGCCTGCGAATTATGTTGCGTTCGATGTGAACCAAATCCCGATGATGTTCTTCGATTACCGCCCCGTCCGTAAGGGCAACATCATGCTGGGTGTCAGAATCGACGGTCAGCTGCTGAAAGACTTCGCAGATCACGGTGAGGAGGGCGTCCATACCGATGTGGACCCGGCCAAGATTGAGGACCGCCAGGTCAAGCGCCGTGCCCAGGACTTCTGGGTTCCGCAGAAGTACCGGACGGTCGGAAGGCACAAGGTCGAGCTGCTTGCCGGCTACACTGAAGAGTACCGGGACATTCTCTTCCGGCTTCGGTCTCGGACGGTCTGGAAAACGACCAAGATGTGCATCCTGGAGTTCACCGGCCAGAAGATGGGAGGGGGCTGATCCACTATGCCTCTTTTTCAGCGCAAGGTAACTGTCCAGGTGCAGGCTGAACAGCTCCAAGGACCCCTGACCGCAGCCGGCGCCGTTGTCGGGAACAAGGGAGACTGGATCGTCACATCTGGATCCGGTGAATCGTTCATCCTTTCGGATGAGGATTTCAAGAAGGAGTACGAACCGGTCCCTTTATCTCAGTGAGCTCTGCCATGGCCGCCCCCGAAACATCCGGTTCTGCAGAGCCTGAATCTGATGACGACGTTCTGTACGAGGGGTATTCCCCCTTCGCCCAGACAGTCTTCAAGAAGAAGTGTACTCCCGAGGAGATCAAGGAAATCAAGAAGATCGCGTTCTGGTTCGGCATCAAGGACGGACTGAAGGGCATCCTCAGTCCCACGTTCCTGAAGTTGAGCGAGATCGAGAAGCTCGACACATCCCCGGAGATCAAGATCGCTTTAATCCGGGGGTATCGGTCCTACACGACCGGGGCCGCCCTTCCGCAGTATTGCGTTGCCATGGCTGGGCTCGCGGCCCTAGTGATCACGAAGGGGCCGGAAGTCCTGACCATCCTGGCCGATCTCTTCCTGAAAATTACCCATCTGGGGTAATCAGCCATGGTACGAGACTCCCGTACCGTCATTTTTTCGGACGTGCACCTGGGCACGACTATCTGTAACCGGGTCGCATTCCGGCAGTTTGTCTCCTGGCTGGCATCCGATCCCCCGGACCGGCTGGTCATTGCCGGGGATCTTCTGGACTTTTGGCGCCGGTCGAATGCCCAGGTCCTGGTCGAGAACCGCGAGGACCTCGCGCAGCTGTTCGGCATCGATTGCGAGATCGACTACGTCATCGGCAACCACGATTATGCGATCTGGGATATCGCGGACCGCAACGGCAAGGATGTCCTCTGGCCTGGAGATTTCCGGATCGTCCGGGATCTCCGGTTCAGCTGCGGCAGTCACTCGTACTACGTCACGCACGGTTACGATCTCGATGTCGCCGTGACCATGGAAGGCCTCCCGCTGAAGAACTACGAGGCTTTTGCGGCTGCCATGTGCCGGGCGGATGATACCCTGGGCGGTCTGGCCTCCCTGCTCTGGGACGCTGTCTCGATCTCCGGGTCCGGGATCTCGTGGATCCGCCAGATGGTGGCAGCAAAGCCGCGTGGTGATGACGAGTACCGGGCCAGCTGATGTGTTGCGG
>NZ_PIZH01000451.1 GCF_002835825.1 Methanoregula sp.
ACCTGATCAAAAGAGCCATTGACGGGGTCCTCAAAGAGTCAGTATTGGCCATTCCCAAGCACTCTGAAAATGTCCGGCAACCTCTCTTTATTGTCCGTAACCTGGACCCGAACCAGACACATTCTGTCGAGATACAGATTGTTAATCTGTCAGGTACGAATTTGTGTGGAAGGATATACAGCCTGGATCCCGGAAACAGCATGCTGGCCGATATTCCTGCGCCCGACTATAACCTGGATGTATTCTTCAATGTCCTTATTGACGGGCACTACGAATCTGAAATGCTGGTAAACATGAGTCCCACGCACGTAGCGGTGATCGAAATTGGTTCACCTGACGATCCCTATCTGGTATCGTTTTCCGTTATCGATGTTACGCCAAAGAGGATTTAGGCTGATTAGATTCCGATCCCCGGCCGGACCCCCCGCTACCGCCGGATTTCTATTGCCACTTCGTTTCTCCGCAGGAATCCGGGCGTCCACGGGGAATCGTACCGCATCAGGAACGGCTGGCCCGAGGTAACAACGCCATTGTTCTGTAATCCCTCAAGCAACCGTGATGTTTCAGATTCCACGTCTTCAGAGGATGCATATCCCGAAAACCGGACAACGGCGATGTCCCGTTCCGGTATGACCTCGATCCGGACCCTGCTGTCTGTCGGGTCAGGAGTCTCCTCCCGCGTTGTTCCCGCGGGCATCACAAACGACATGGTTCCTGCATCGGAAATTACCGGGGCGGTCATGGGAATCTTCTGCGAAGTGATGACCGGAGCAGTCATCGGGATCTTCTCCTTTGGCCTGTTGCTGCCGGAGATGTAGGCAAAGAGCAGGTTAAAGCCCGCATCGTCATTGGCAGAGTCGACCGTGGCAAGCACCAGCGCAGGGTAGTGCCGGAACTCGATCTCCCCGTTCTTTCCCGTGACTGTGTACGGGATTATTCCTGCAGATGACATCATGACCAGCAGGGCAATGATCAGGATCGCTGCAAGGGCACCGCTCACAAGAAGTATCGTGCGCATACTGCCTCATGGGGCGGTGCAGCTCATAAAAGCGCGTCTCCTGCCAAAGGGATAAAGAAAAACGATGTTACCCGTTTTTCAGGGCAACGATATCCTTTACACCCACCAGTTTCCAGACAAGCGACCGCTCCTCGTTGACGAGTACCTCAGGGCGGTCACCTGGCTTGTGGCCAAGGGCGGTGAGTACATGGGGCGAGAGTTTTTTTGTTGTCACCATGTCAACGAACTGCTGGCGGACCTTCTTTTTTGCGGCCGGGTCCTTCACTTCTTCGAGAGATCCCTGCAGGCTGACAAAAGAGAAGCGGGACATGTCCGGGGCGTACTCCTCGATCTCGACCGAGACGTTCGGGTTTTTGGCAAAATATTCCATCTTCCTGCCGTACTTTGTGGAAAGGAAGTACAGGTATTTTTTGTCAAACACGTACATGAAGGGCGCAATATAGGGATGCTCACATGCGCCAAACGATATCCGCGAGACATACTGTCGTTCGATCAGCGCATCGTACTCGGATTTTGTCATTTTCGGGATCTTTTCCGGTTTCATGGCCATTCACTCACGAAAGATGCTATTAGCGGGGAGGCTCATAAGGCTGGCGGAGGTTTTGGGAGATGCCCAACGGACTCCTACCC
>NZ_PIZH01000452.1 GCF_002835825.1 Methanoregula sp.
TAAAGGTTTGCCCCCGAAAGCAAAGATCAACGTGTAGCACGTCATCCTCGGGCTGAGCGGGAAGGGCGGGGTGGGCAAGGCCACCGTTTCCGTCAACCTCGCGTTCGCGCTCGCAAACCATGGGAAGAAGACCGGCATCCTCGACCTCGACTTCCACGGCCCTAACATCCCCAAGATGCTGGGGATCGAGGACCGGCGGCCGGCGGTCACTGCCACTACGATTGAACCCGTCCCCGTTACCGGCAACCTCTCGGCCCTCTCGATGGCGTTCCTGTTGCCGGACACGAGCACTCCCGTGGTCTGGCGCGGCCCGATGAAGATGACGGCAATCCAGCAGTTCCTTGCAGAGGTGCACTGGGGGGCGCTCGACTATCTCGTCGTCGACCTCCCGCCCGGCACCGGTGACGAGGCGCTCACGATCGCCCAGCTCGCCCCGAATGTCCGCGGCGCAGTCATCGTCACAACACCACAGGATGTTGCGGTCATGGATGCGATGCGGGCGGCAAAGTTCATCGAGAAACTTGACCTGCCGGTCCTTGGCGTGATCGAGAACATGAGCGGTATGGTATGTCCCCACTGCGGGGAGGTTCTCAACCTCTTCTCTGCCGGTGGCGGAAAGAAAGCGGCAGAGGACCTCGGCGTCCCGTTCCTCGGGGCTATCCCGCTCGATCCGGCCATGGTCAGGGCCGGTGACGACGGCCGGCCGTTCCTCATGCAACACGCAGACTCTCCCACCTGGAAGGCAGTGGACACCGTGATGGAACGCCTGGTGGAAGAGATCGATCGGAAATAACGATTCCTGACAACGGCATACGGGGGATGAGGGATGCCCCTGAAATATACCTGCGCCGCATCCCGTGCCGGGCCGGAAGCGGCAACATCCCGGCATCGCCTCTCTTTACGCCGGTCTCGCGGGGATTGTCAGCCCCCGTTTGCACGAACCTGTGCAGTTTATCTTTCTGCCCGTAGTATTGACTGGATGAGGATTCCGGCGCATGTTCCCTGAGATTGCCCCGCTCCCGCCCCGGTCATGGCGGGCTTTTACGCTTCTCTTCCCGGTAGCGGTTACTGTCGCCTTTGTGATTGTTCTTTTCCTCACCCTCCCGCAGGAGTTGTTTTTTCCCCTGGCCGGGCTCATCGTGGCGTATCTCCTTCCCCCTGCCGGCAAGGAGACCGTGATCCCGGTCGGGATTGCGCTGGGCATTCCCTGGTGGTACATGGCCCTTGCCATTGTTGCAGTCGACATGATTGCCGCCCTATTCATGGCGCTGAACTTCGATCTCCTGTACCGGGTCCCGTGGCTCGGGCCGCTGCTGTCCGATCTCACGAAAAAGACCCGGCAGCTCCTCTTCTCCCACCGGTGGCTGGCAAGCCTCTGGTTCTTCGCCGTCGTGCTCATGGTGATGGTCCCGGTCCTTGGAAGCGGAGGGGTCCGCGGATCGATTGCCGGCCGGCTCCTCGGCCTTTCCCCCCTGCTCACGATCCTTGCCATCGGTGCGGGTTCGCTCATCGGGTGTTTTGGCATCGCCCTCGGTTCCGATATGGCGCTCTCCCTGCTCTGCGCGAACGGTACGCTTCCGCCGGAGATTGCAGGGGCGGTGTGCGGGGGTGCGGGGCCGGTCGCGGTCATGGTGCCGTGACC
>NZ_PIZH01000453.1 GCF_002835825.1 Methanoregula sp.
TGCGCCAGCCGCTGCCGCCGCAGCGGCTTCGATAACAGCGGGGCTGATCGTTACGGCGGAGAAGGTCTTCACGGCATGGCGCGCCGCGGGGATCCCCCGCACGCGCTCGCCGGCGAGCTCCATGGTCCATTTTCCCGAGATGAGGAGTGCAGAAGACCCCAGTTTCAGGTCGGCACAGACAGCGGGGATCTGCCCGTACACGTCGTGACCGATCACGACATTGCGGGGCAGCTGCATCCATGTCGATCGATCGGGGCCCTTCACCCTGAGTAATTTTATCCCATCTGCACTCATTCTAATCTATGGATGGTTAGTGACTTCATATACAAATACTACATCGATCCCATCACGCAGGGCGAGGCGTACAATATTGTCGACACGCTCACCTATGCACTCATCCTCGTTGCCGGCGTCTACCTCCTCTACCGCTGGCTTACGACATCGACCTGGCTCACCGACATCGGTTTTAAGATCGACCAGGGTTTCATCCTGGCAACCCTGCCGTATGTCGTTCTGGGCGGCGTCATGCGGGTCATCGAGGATACCGGTATGATCGAGGGGTCCTTCCGGTTCCTCCTCATCACCCCGCTCATCTACTTCGTGCTCTTCGCGTTCACCGTCACCATGATGTTTGCCTCCCTGTATCTCGCAAAACAGGGGATCGGTGGGAGTTTCAACACCCTGTATGCCGGTGCCGGTACCTTTGCACTGATGGTTGCATCCCTCCTCCTTGTCGCATGGAGCATGAGCCACAACGGAATCAACTTCTTCATCCTCATCCTCATCCCGTTCATGGCCCTTGCCTCGACAGCGGCCGTCTGGGCGTTCATGCGATACGTCCTCTCATGGACCTATGTAACCGACCCGCTCTACATCACCCTCCTCTTCGGCCAGCTCCTCGATGCAAGCGCAACCAGTTACGGCATCGATCTTCATCCATCTGTCCAGTACGTTGAGCAGCATGTGGTAGGATCAGCACTCATCGATGCCACGGGTACCGCATTTGTTATGTACCCGCTGAAGCTCGTCGTTCTCTTTCCGTCCATTTACGTTATGGAGCTCTACCGCAAAGAGGCAAACACCGCGTTCTGGCACCTGGTCCTGCTTGCGATGATCGTTGTCGGGTTCGCACCAGGTATCAGGGGCATGATACGGATGGTCCTCCATGTCTAACGCCCCTTTGACAAACGCCATCATCATCACGCTCCTCCTCTTCTTCACAACCATTACCGTCGGCTGGGTCGGTTCTGCCCAGGATCCGCAAATCGGCGAAGACCTCATGCAGCTCTTCGAGAAGGAAGTAGCCGGTAACATGGACGCAACCAACCCGCCCGACATGTTCGTCAAGCTCTTCTTCAACAACCTGGAGGCCTGCATCCTCCTCTTCCTTGGCGGAGCATCGTTTGGGATCCTCACGATCTTCATCATGAGTCTCAACGGGATCGTCATAGGGGCGATCCTCGAGATCATCAGCAAGGAGCACTCGGCCCTCTTCGTTGCGGCGGCTATCGTCCCCCACGGGATATTCGAAATTCCGGCGTTCATTCTTTCCGGCGCTCTTGGCATCCTCCTTTCACAGGTGCTGATCGCGGAATGGTACGGGGGCGGGGACTCCGCGGTCGCCGCACATGCGTT
>NZ_PIZH01000016.1 GCF_002835825.1 Methanoregula sp.
CACACGTACTACACTTTGCCCTTCGACGGCGGCGTCAGATTGGTATAAGAGACAGTGTTTGACGTCCTCGGCGGGATCAACCTGCTCCGGGAAGGGCTCGACATCCCCGAAGTCGGTTTCATCGGTATCCTCGACGCGGACAAGGAAGGGTTCCTGCGCGACACCCGCAGCCTGATCCAGATCATCGGCCGTGCAGCCCGGAACGTAAACGCAAAGGTCGTGCTGTACGGCGACACCATGACCGATTCCATGAAGAAGGCGATAGCCGAGACGAAACGCCGGCGCACGCTCCAGATGGCATTCAACAAGAAGCACAACATCATCCCCCAGACCATTATCAAGCCCGTAAAGGAGAAGGAGGTCGAGGTCACCGATACGAAGCACGTGCCAAAGACCGAGATCCCGAACGTGATTATTGATCTTGAGAAGCAGATGCGGGACGCGGCCGAGAGCCTGGATTTCGAGAGGGCGATCGCGTTGCGGGATCAGATTAAGAAGCTGAACGAGCGGCTCGCCGGAAAATAAAAAATCCACTTTCTTTCAGGATATGATAATGGGGGTTGAGACCCCCATACCCCCATTTACGATGAACGCCGCTGAAGTCGAAGGCTGATGCTTTCGAAGAACTCCGTTCTTCTCATCTCTCAAGTCTTGCGACTTTCGAGATTCTCCAGGTAATCCTCGCTAATGCGATGATTACCTCCCCAATGGGGCGCCCCGCGGCGGCCACAATTACTTATTAGATCATTGAACAGGTAATCAGCCCAGCGAGGGCCCGACAGGAATCGAGCGTCGCATCAGCGATGGTCGATTGGAGAAGTCATCAGGCTTCGACTCGCCCGAGCGACCCCCGAGGGGGGAGGGATGGCTCGTCTTTATTTCAGAATTTTCCTTTTAATTTGTTTATCTACCCCAGCCCCCACTGCGCAAGCGTAGTCCTCGACGGGTCCACATCGGCCCAGCTCCAGCCGAGCGCCTCGATGATCCGGGAGATGGGCTGCCGGATGGTCTTCTCCAGCATCAGCTCGAGGTCCACCACGAACTCCGGCGGCACCTGGTCCGCATACTCGAAACAGAGCACATCCGTCTTGGGATACTTTGCCGTTACGGTCTTGATGTAGATCCGCTTGGGCTTGCTCCCCTTGCCGAACTCCGTGTGCAGGTGCTCATTGGCATACTTTGCCCCCCTCACCTGTGCATCGTCAGTCTCATAATCATTGAGCCCCTTGCCGATCCCGCCGGGAATCCCGATCTCGTCCAGCGTGTATTTTCCGGCCCGGTACTTTTTGATCACGTTGCCAAGGAATGCCTTTACCTCGGGGAGGCCCTTGCCGTCCAGGATAAGTTCCATCACGGTCTTCTGCACATGCTTGGTGATCTGCGGTGTGTCGCTTCGCTTGATCTCGAAGCCTACGATGTCCGTCTCCTTGACATCCTTTCCCTCTTTCCAGACAAGCGATCCCGCGTACCGCTTCTTCTTACCGGCCTGGAAGAACCGGGCATAGATCTTCTCGAACTTGATGGAGAAGAAATGGACATCGGCATTAAGCTCGTTCTTTGCAAACACAGAGTAACTTCCGTTGAGCGTCTTCTCGATCGACCGGGCAAGTTCGATCGTCTTCTCCCGGTCGAGCGGCGGGAGCTGGATCATGCAGGAGTCCGTGTCACCGTAGATCACGGTGTAGCCCTGCTCTTCGATCACGCGCCGGGTGTGCTCGATGATTGCCCGGCCCACGGAGGTAACAGCCGATCCTATCTCCCGGTCGAAGAGCCGGAACCGGGTATAGCCCGATACACCGTAGTACGTGTTCATGATCACCTTGAGGACATTCTGCTGCATGTCATACACGATATACTCGGGTGATCCGAAGGCAAACGTGTTACGCAGGCGTTTCTTCTCGTCCCGCTCCTTGAGGAGTTCCGAGATAATGCTCCGCGTGAGCCCGTCCGGTTGTTTCCGGAAACGGATCCCGTTGGGTGCCCGCAGTTCCCCCTGCGGATCCTTTGTTTCCATCGATGCGTTGATGGTCATCATCGCCATAGGGTAGAGCGATTTCAGGTCAAGCACCACCACATTCTCCCGCACCCCTTTGCTCGGCTCGAAGACCGTTGCCCCCTCGAACTCTTCCGCATTGGCAAATCCCTTGGAGGGCAGCACGTACTTGCCGAACGCCTTTCTTAAAACGTAGATATCGATCACGTTCGAGGAGTTCAGGGTCCGGTCGAGCGGGCAGCCCACGTACCGGGCGATCTCGCGGTAGAACCCGATGATATTATCCTTTTTGTTGATCCCTACGCAGAGCTCCACGTCCTTGAAGTTATATTCGACGAGGAGCGCCGGCTCCTTCTTCCAGAGATCGGAGATCGTGCCGGTGTACCGGACCTTTTGCTGCCCGAGTTCCTCCATGGCAATCGCATCGAGGCGGTACGACTCCTTGAGCGAGGAGTGCATCTTTTTGTAGGCCGTCAGCAGGTCGAATAGTGCCCGTCCTCTGAGGGCATTCCTCTCGGTCATGCCGGGGATGCGGGCGAGCGAGTCGGATTTCAGCCCCAGCCGCTCCATCCTTCCGGTGATGTAGGGCATATCGAAGTCAACGAAGTTCCAGCCCGAGAGGATGTCCGGATCGCGAGCGATGATGTAGGAAACGAATGCCCGGAGCATTGCAGGTTCATCGGCATACGAACAGATCGTGTGGGATCCCTCGCGGAAGCACCCGTTCTCAAGGCCCCCCTCCTTTACCTTCGCGGCAATGGCGGGAGGAACCTGGTTTCCTGAGAAGAGAAACGTGGTATAATCCTCGTCAAACGAGTCATAGCAGGTGATGCAGATGATGGCATCCCGCTGGGGATCGGGGAATCCGCGCTCGTCCTCGCACTCGATATCGACGATGCAGGTCCGTGCCGGGGCATCGATCTCGATGGGTGTGATCTCGCGGTAATCGATGTTCTCTCCCTGTGCTGCAACCCCCCCGGTCAGGCCGGTGTCGATCATGAACCGGGTGGCAAAGGGGATGTCAGCTTCGAAGTGGCGGTACCGCTCGCGAACGTCCCGGACATCCCCCGGGCGCTGGGTGATGATCCGGCGGAGCTGCTCTCCCCGGATCGAACGATAAACCGTTCCGGTTTCAAGGGTTCCCTGCGGCGGGAGTGGTGTACTTTCTGCCTGATCGGACGGGATATAGAAATACGGGACAAAACCGGTTACCTCCAGCCGGATGGCTTTCCCGCGGATGTCCCTCCCGAAGATGTGGATGACCGGCCCTCCCGGGGAGTTGCTGTACTCCACCTGGTTGATTGCAATCCTGACTCCCGACGTGAAGGTATCGAGCGTGCAGGGAGCGTTCAGGCAGCTGCCACTGCCGGCAGACTGCGATGCCATGCTCAGGTCACCGCCTTCCTGCAAAGGCCGGAGACGAACCTTCCCGCTTCAGCCATCTTGTCGAGTTCCCAGGGATCAAGTTCCCACTCTTCGATTTGCCGGATACCTTCCCGGCCGATCCGCACCGGAACACCGAGCGAGCAGTCATCGAGGCCATATTCCCCGTCCAGCACGGCAGAGCAGATGGCAGCCTCCCCGGTGTCCCTGAGGACCATCCGTGCCAGATGCGCAAGGTGGAGGGCCGGCCCGAACACCGTTCCCCCCTTCCCCCGGATGACTTCCATGCTGGATCCCTGCAGTTCACGAAGGATCTCTTCGCGCAGGGGAGTAGTAACCGGGACATCGAGCCGGGAGAAGACCGGCACCTGGTGCTCCCCGTGTTCTCCCAGGACCGACGGGTGGCCGTTGATGTTCCTTTCGCGGAGCGCAAGGCCGAACCGGGCGCTGTCAAGCTGGCCGCCAAACCCGATGCAGCGTTCGCGGGGGATGCCCGTGGTTTTTGCAAGATAGTAATTGTTGATGTCCATCGGATTGGTTACGGTGATCAGGACGCCTGAAAACTCTTTTAAGATCCCGGCACAGGAACGGGTTGCCGGCAGGTTTGAGAGGAGCAGGTCAGCCCGGGTCTTTACCGAAGGATTCCGTGGCATTCCGGCAGAGAAGATACAGAGGTCGGCCTCCTTCACCGCGTTCATGTCCGTGCTGATCGCAACATCGAGACCTGTATGTTTCAGGTCAAGCACCTGCGCCTTTAAGAGCTCGGGGGCGGTGTCGAATAATACCAGTTCGTCGGCAATACCGAGCGATGCTGCAAGGTACGCGACTTCCCCTCCAATCCGACCTACCCCGATCACTGCCAGACGTACCATCTGGTACCAATATGGGTTATGCTAATAATAAATAACGACCATTTCCTGATGAATGGTTACCATCAGGCCGGGCCCGGTGAATGTCGGCGGTGTCGCGCTGCAGAACCATCTCCTCCTTGCCGCTGGCGTTCTTGGGACAACCGGGGCATCGCTGGTACGGATGCTCCAGCTGGGGGCGGGGGGTGTTGTGACAAAGTCCATCGGGCCACACCCAAAGGAAGGCCATAACGGCCCGTGCCTTGTGGCACTGGAAGACGGACTCCTGAACGCGATGGGGCTCCCCAACCCTTCAAAGGAGTTCGTGGACGAGCTGTCTCCGCTTGCAAAGAAGCCCGTGGTTGCGAGCATCTTCGGTGGCAACCCGGAGGAATTTGCCGAGGTTGCCGGGTGGTTTGCCGGCAAGGTTGCGGCAGTCGAGCTCAATCTCTCCTGCCCCCACGCGGAAGGGTACGGGGCTGCTATCGGCAGCGATCCCGCACTTGTAGAGGCCTGCACCCGCGCCGTAGTCACAACCGGCCTGCCTGCATGGGTGAAACTGACGCCGAATGTCACGGACATCACCGCAATCGGAAAAGCCGCGGAAAAAGGCGGGGCGAGCGCGATTGTTGCGATCAATACGGTCAAAGCGATGCGCATCTCGACCGGTCTAAGACGCCCGGTGCTCGGCAACCGCTACGGGGGGCTCTCGGGCACGGCAGTCTTTCCCATTGCGGTGCGGTGCGTGTACGAACTCTATGAGGCAGTAACGATTCCCATTATCGGTTGCGGGGGTGTCTCAACTGCCGACAATGTCGTGGAACTGATGATGGCCGGAGCGTCTGCCGTTGAGATCGGCAGCGCAGTGCACGGGGATGTCCAGGTCTTTGACAAGATCCGGGCCGCCCTGTATGCAAAGGACGGGGTCCCTGCGGCTGAACTTGTGGGGTGTGCCCATGGCTGACGGAACACCGGTTACGGTCACGATCACCCGGATTAAGAATGAGACGCCGAATATCCGGTCATTCTTCTTCGACCAGCCGTTCGTCTTCAACCCGGGGCAGTTTGTCATGGTCTGGGTGCCGGGTGTGGACGAGATCCCGATGGCCCTCTCGTCCTTGAACAGTATCACCGTACAGAACGTGGGTGATGCAACATCTGCTCTCTTTGCCATGAAGCCCGGTGACCGGATCGGGATACGGGGCCCGTTTGGCAACGGGTTCACACCCGGAGAAAAAGTGCTCGCGATAGCAGGGGGAGTCGGTGCGGCGCCGCTCCTCCCGCTTGTCAGGGCAGACTGCGTCATGACCATGCTCCTTGGGGCAAAGACGGAGCCCGAGCTGCTCTTTTTGGATCAGCTTGATGAATGCACCGATGTCGTCATTGCAACGGATGACGGTTCGCAGGGACACAAGGGATTTGTCACAACCTTACTGGACGACCTGAACCTTGCCGTATATGACCGGATTGCTGTCTGCGGCCCGGAAGTGATGATGCGTTCCGTTCTTGCGAAGGTAACAGAAAAAGGCCTTGAGCACAAGACCGAGTTCTCGCTCCACCGGTACATGAAGTGCGGGATGGGTGTCTGCGGGTCATGCTGCATCGACCCCTCCGGCCTCCGGGTCTGCCGGGACGGCCCGGTCTTTTCCGGATCGGTTCTCCAGAAGAGCGAGTTCGGCCATTACATGCGGGATGCAAGCGGCCGGAAGAAAACCATCTGATCGATCAGTATTTAGTCTCCTGCGAAAAATCCCCGTCTTCCGGTAACCCGAACCTGAACGCTCCCTGCGGCACCCGTATCTCGAACCGTGCGCCTTTTTTCGGCTCACCGGTCTCCACGATCGAGATCCCGGTGGTATCCAGGATCTCCTTTGTAAGGAACATACCGTACCCGGTATTCCGGTAATATTCCCGGCGGAAGATCTTCTCTTTCACACCCGCCGGAATGCCGACCCCGTTATCCTCGTACAGGATGACGAGGTCGTCACCCTCCCTGCGGTATGTCACCCGGCAGGTCGTGACGTTCACGCCATGGCGGAGAGAGTTCTCGAAAAGATTGTAGAAGACCTTCTCTAAAAGAAGATCGGCGTAGATTGCAATGTCGCCGACATCCTTCTCTACGTGGACGGCCCCCATGTCCAGGTCTTTTACGGCATCGTTGATAGTAACCGAGAGGAGCTGCCAGTGGGGAGACCGTGAGCCAATGAACTGGTAGTTGCGGGTAAACCGGATCTGTTTCTGGATCAGCTGGGTGATCTGCCCGATCTTTTTTAAGTGCCCGATGGCTTCAGGGTCCGAGATCTGCTCCTCCGCAAGCGCGAGATACATGACAATCGCGGTTATCTGGTTGAGAATGTCGTGCCGGGTGATAGAGGAGAGCGTGTTGAGTTTCTTGTTTGCCAGCTGGATCGCGTCCTCGAACTGTTTGCGCTCTTCGATCTCGGCAACGAGGCTCTCGTTTGCCCGCGTCAGTTCCCGCGTGCGCTCGATGATCCGCTCCTCGAGTTCGACCCGGGCCTTGTGGATCACCCGTTCGGCAAGTTTCCGCTCGGTGATGTCCATGACAGAACAGATGATGACATTGTTCGGTGAGGTGGATGCCGAAAGGATGAACTGCCGGATGTCCCCGTCGCGGGTGGAAAAGTGCAGCTCAAGATCCCCGGTCTGCGGCCGGGCCCGGATATCGCGGGTGAAGGACTGGTATTGTGCGCTGTCCGTGAAGATCTCCCTGAGATCTTTTCCCACCAGCTCGCTTCGGTCAAACCGGAGCATGCGGGCACACTTTGCGTTCAGTTCCCGGATCTTCAGGGTATCAAGGTCGAACGTGAAGATCCCCGCCTGGGAGTTCTCGAAGATGTCGCGGTACTTCCGCTCCTCTAATACAAGACCCTTGGCAAGGGATGATGTGACAACGCCTATTGTCACGAAGATGACGAACCATGCCGTGGATACCGCGACAACTGCCGGGTTGAAACTGGTGAGGGAATAGACGAGCACCAGGTAGATGGTGCTGACAAGGAGCGTGAATATCACCCCATGGTCTGGGTAGAAGTAGACAAAGAGGATGATCGGGAGGAAGTAGAGGAACGGGAAGACTTCGTTGATCCCGTGCGTGAGGGAATAGATCGTCGAGGCGATGGCAACCGCGACGCTTGCTACGATGGCGGCGGGCCAGAGGATCCGGGCTGTGCCGGGCAGGACGCGGGCAGTACCGGAAGGGAAAGCGATCATTCCTCGTCCTCCAGGTCCTTCCGGGACCCGGGCTCTGGTGTGAGGATGGTCTTTGTTGTCCTCCGCCGTTCCAGGATCTCGGCCTGGAGTTGCGCGTTGATCTTCTCCAGATGTTCTGTCCGGGCACGGACCTGCACCTCGAGTTCTTCCAGGGTCTTCTTGATCTCCTCGTCAACGGCCTTGCTGCCGGTCATATCGATCGCAGAGCAGAGCACGCGGTTCCGTGACACCAGTACCGCTGAGACGATGAACCGGTGCCGGGTCCCGTCCCGCGACTGGAAGAGCCCCTCTGTCTCCGGGTTTTTCACACCGTTCCGGATATCTGCGATGAACTGGTCACGCTCGGAAGATTCGGCCCAGGTCTTTGAGAGGTCTTTTCCCACAAGCTCGCTCCGGTCATAGCGGAGCCATTGCGCGAACTTGGCGTTTGCCCCGAGGACCTGGAGGGATGTGAGATCAAAACAGAAGATCCCATCCTGGGAGTTCATAAGTATGCTCCGGATGCGCATCTGCTCATCGATGAGCCGCGTTGCGTAGGACGAGGAGACAACCCCGATGGTGATGAAGATGGCAAACCATGCGGTTGCAATCGCGATGTGTTCGGGATTGGTGAAGTCGTACAGGTAGATCATCCCGATATAGGTGAGGCTGACCCCAAGGGAGAAGAGTACTGCACGCTTCGGGAAGAAGTACACGGAAAGGATGATGGGGAGGATGTACAGGAACGGGAATATCTCGAATATCCCGTGGGTTAGGGAGAATGCCGTGGTAATGACAGCGCCAATGGTCGCTGCGGCGATGATGAACAGATGAAGGACTTCCTCGTTCTCAGGGGAGATCGGTCTCATGTTTTTTGTACACCTGCCTGCTGCACAACAGGCTGTTTCCCTGCGGATATTAGTTATCTATCGGTTGGTTTCATCACATATATTATACGGTATTTTTTTGTATGTGGTGCATCGGAAAAATAAAATCGCCGGATCGCCTGGCCTCTACGGAGATGCATCACTCCCGTTGATCTGTTCGAGATCCGCGAGCTTGTTGATGTTGGTAAATGACCTGAGGTCCTTATCGAACTGCCTGAGATCGTTTACGGGAACGTAGAGCGTATCGATGGACCGGATCATCGGGCGCAGCGAGTAGGACTCGTGGGTTTTCAGGTACTCCAGGATTGCATCGCGGCGGTACACTGCCATAAGGGGTTCGAGGAGATCTGCGTTCCAGCTCGGGATGGCTGCCTGGTGATCGCCGATAACGGAGAAGAGGTACGAGACAACCCCGGAATCAATGCAGGGCATGTCGCAGGCAGAAACAAAGATGAGGTCTCCCTGTGCGGCAAGCGTACCGGCATGGAGCCCGCCAATGGGACCAATGCCCTGGCGGATGTCAGTGATACACCGGACGCCATGGAGATGGTCGAAGCGGCGGCACTGTTCCGGATCGCGTGCAACAAGGATAATCTCGTCCACAATGCCTTTCAGCGTCTCAACGAGCCGGTCGATGAATGTCCTGCCCTGGTAGCGGAAAAAGTATTTCTCCTGCCCGTTGGCACGCCGTGCCTCGCCACCGACAAGGATGACTGCTGATCTCATCTGTCCCGTGCCGCTCCTGAATTCAACCAGATTTGTTGGTTTTCCTGTATGTAGTAATTTACGCAATGGATTTTTTGATGGTTTCCCGGTGCTTCTTCTCCATGGCAAGGAGCAGCTCCTTGATCTCGATGTCGGGAGAGAATCCTCCAATCCCCCTGGCTGCGACAACCCGGTGGCAGGGGATGACGCGCGGGGTTGGGGTCCGGGCCATGGCCTGCCCGACCGCACGGGGCGATGTCCCGACCAGGCGGGCGATCTCGCCATAGGTTGCGGTCATCCCGTACGGGATCTCCCGAACGGCCCGGTAGATGCGGCTGTAGGGTGTGTCTCCGTGGATTGCTATGGAGGCAAACGCCCTGAGGTCAACGGGTTTTCCGGCGCAGTACTGCCGGAACGGCAGCGGCACGCTCCCTTCGATCCCTGTCCGTGAGAACCGGATACGGCTGACCTCATCCCCGTTCCAGTACACATGGACATGCCAGAGCCCGAGCCGGCAGGACCCGCTCACGGTTTCCATTGCGCGAGCACCTCGCGGAACCGGTCATAATCACCGGCAATCATCTCTTCCTGGATCCAGGCAGGCAGGGCATCTTTGACCTTCTTTTCGAGAAAGCGTTTCTCCCCGAGTACGAGCACGCCCCGGTCTTCGGGGGTCCGCAGCACACGCCCGAGTGCCTGGAGCGAGCGGTTCACGGCCGGCAACGTGTAGCAGAGGAACTCGCCTTCGGCACCGAACTTATGCCGGAAATACTCGATCATCATCTTGCGCACCCGGTTGAACGGGGCAAGCGGCAGGCCGATCACCATTGCCCCCGCCATCATCTCACCCCGGTAATCAAGGCCCTCGCTCCACTTCCCGCCGGCAACCGCGAACATGACGCCGGATTCGCGCCGGGACGGCAGCGAGAGGAACTCGGTCAGGGCAGCACCTGCACCGGCAGCGTCGCGGGGCTCGATGAAAACTTTCTTTCCCCGGATGTCCCGAGCCGTGAGTTCCGCATAACTCTCGAGGATCTGGTAACTGGGAAAGTAGATGGCGCGGTTGCCTTTCAGGGCCGAGAACGCCCGGATGTATCCCGCGATTCGGTTCGTGTTATCCTTGTTCTGGCGCATCGAATACGCGGTGGTGATGTCGTTTGCGCAGGCAATGAGCCGGTTCTCCTTAGGGAATGCATTGGGAAGGGAGAGGGTCGTCACGGTTCCGTTGCCGAAGTAATACTTCCGGAAACTCTCGACCGGCGAGAGTGTTCCCGAGATCAGGATGGTGCAGGCATGGGATCCGCAGACCTCTGAGAGCGAGGCAGCGGGATCGATGCTGCGCACTTCAAGGGTGATGCCGGACTCCTCTTTGCGGTACACGGTCAGGAATGCCGGGTCGGTTGCGGAGTTGGAGAGCCGGAGGAGGAATTCCGTCAGGCGCTCGATTGCCGTCTCGCGGAACTCGCCACCCTTGATGTTCTTCTCCCGTATGGTCTCGGACAGGCCCATGAGGTCGTCCACGATCTCGTCCATGTCCTTATAGAGCGATTCCCGGACAATCATCCGGTCGAAGATCGCCGGGTCGAACCAGTCCTCTGCTTCAACCGAGTTCTGGAGGCCCCGGATGAATTCGGTGAGTCGCGGGAGAACGTGCCGGACTGCCTCTGCCCCCTTGTGGCGCCGGGCCATGCCGGAAAGTTCTCGGGAGGCCTGTTCAAGGTCCCGCTCCTCCATGGTCACGCTCTCGATGCCGGTGATCACGTCGCCGCAGTTGTGCGCCTCGTCGATTAAGAGGAGGATGTCCTGCTCCTCGACGCCCAGGTTTGCATAGAGCTGCTCGCGGATCTGCCGGTCGAAGAGGTGGTGGTAATTGAGGATGACCACATCGGTGTTCTTTGCCGCGTGCATCATCAGCTCATAGGGGCAAAGACCGGAAGAGTATTCGGTGAGATCCCGCGGGGGGACAGGATTTGCGATCACGCGGTCGGCCTTGTTGCGGAGTTCGGTTGAGGGAACCATCCGCACACCCACGCCTTCCGCGGGAACGAACATCTTGCTGTTGATGTAATAAGGGCAGAGCAGCGGGTGCTCTTTGTCCATCCTGCGGATCTGCTGGATGATGAACGGGTCCTTTGCCGGGATCATCGCCCCTTTCTCGGCCCGGTCGCGCATCAGCGAGTTTGAAAACGCCTTGACCCCTTCGCAGCGCCGGTACACGTCCCCTTCCCCGCCCAGCGGGCACATGCTCTTCTTGCCAACGAGATACACGGTCTTGATCTGCGGGGCTTTCTTCTTCACGAGTTCGAGCTCGCGGATGAAGGTCGTGAGCTGGCTCACCGTGCGGACTGCAATCACGATCTTCCTGCCCCTGCGTTCGGCAAGGAGCGAGGCGACCACGCTCGATTTTCCGGACCCGGTCGGTGCATCGATCATCGCAATCCCGCCATCGCGGGCAACCGTGGCCGCGACCTCGAGCATGTGGCGCTGGCCGGGCCGGTACTCGCTGTACGGGAAGAAGGTGTCGATGGAGTCCATTTCGGTAGCTATGTTGGCGGCTGAAGGTTTTATGGGTGTGGGGCAGGGTGAAAGTGAAGGCACGTCATCCGGGTTCCGATACCGTTATACCATGCCGTATCAAAATACGCATAAAAAGGGTGAATCCCGTGGAAAAGGCATTCGAGAAGATCCTTCAGCAACCGGTTTCCGCTGTGATGACGGCATGTCCCCTCCCGATCAGACCGGATGCCCCGCTGTCGCAGATCCTGGAACGGTTTTCTCACAGCAATCACCCCCTCGTTGTTGTGGAATCAGATGGAAGACTCGCAGGTGTGATCACACCTGCAGACCTGATAACCGCGCTCACCCCCGGTGCTGTTGCCGGAGAGAAACACCTAATCTCAAGCCTGGACCGGCTGCTGAAAAGCACGGCACAGAATGCCCGCGATCTCATGAGTGATGAACCGCTGACCGTTCCGGAGAACGCGAAGATAGCCGATGCCCTGCATGCCATGGAGCATGGGCATTCATCATCCGTTATCCTCATCAACAGGGATCAGCAGGCTGTCGGGTGCCTTGAACTTTCCGATATCATTGCCTACCTGTATCGCTCGCTGCCCCATTGACCTCCCCCTCCCCCTGGTGTTCCATCAAATGGGCAAGGGTGCTCTTCAAAAGGAGCGGAGTTGCGAGCACGGTTGCGAGAACAACAAAAACCGTTGCTGCGTAAATCTGCTGTGAGATGATGCCAGCTGAAATCGCCGATCCGGCCAGGGCCAGGGTCAGGTCACCTCTCGGGATCATCCCGATCCCGACAAGGAACGCGGAGTTACGGTCTTTCAGGAACGGGAATGATCCGATAAAACCGGCCAGTATTTTTGCTGCAACCGCGAAAACGACAACTACCAGGACCAGCGGCGAGAAAAGTTCTGCGGCCGGAATATTCATGATAAGGCCGACCGATGCAAAAAAGATCGTGATGAAAATACCGAATGCAGCATTGTTGAGGCTTTCGTGAATGTCATGATCCTCATGGACACTTCGGTTGAGGGCAATTCCGGCGAAGAACGCACCAACCACAACGGTCAGCCCGACCAGCTGGGAGAGCAGGGCCGTGGTGGAGGCGATAAG
>NZ_PIZH01000454.1 GCF_002835825.1 Methanoregula sp.
ATCCAGAGGGCCCTGGCATCGTATACGGATCTGACCATGGCCGATGTTGCGTGCACGTATAACGAACTCCGGCAACTGCAGGTCACGGTCTCCGGCACGCTGAAAACAGGTGAAGAGATCTTTCTGGAGGAAATCCTGTGACGGACTACGGTGTTACGGACGACGGTTTTGTCAGCAAGGATTATTCAGCAATCCGCGAATCGATGCAGACAAGAGCTCGCGCTCAGTTCGGTGATGAGATCGACCTCTCCGAAAATTCCTTTGCCGGGCAGTTGCTCGATGTCGTTGCGTACGAGCTCGCGACGAATTGGCAAATCCTGGAATCGGTATATTATGCTGGATACCTGAATACCGCGACAAAATCAAATCTCGATGCCGTCGCCGTTATCCAGGGGATCGCCAGGAAGCCTGCAGTCGCAGCCGAGGGTGTTGCACGATTCAGCAGGACGTCATCCGCAACACAGGACTACGTGATCCCCGCCGGGACAAGGATCTCGAATTCTGACGGGACATTGGTCTTTGAGACAATTGCGATCGGGACGCTCGCAATCAATACGACACACGTGGATATCGCTGTCCGGTGCACGGAGGCCGGGATTGTTGGGAATGTCGCTTCGGGGATACTTACCCATATTCTCGATCAAGTCATTGGCATTGAATCCGTGACCAACCAAAACCCGATGACAGGGGGCACGGATGCGGAGACTGACGCAATGCTCCGGCTCCGTACCCGGGTCCCGACAACCGCCAGCAAAGCAACCTTGATCGCGCTGCAGCAGGCGATCTCTGCTGTTACGGGCGTCACTGCGGTCCTCATCACAGAAGATACCGATCACCATACCGTGACCTGCTACGTGCTCGGTGGGGAAGATTCGGAGATCAACGCCGCGATCGCTGCAACACGGCCATGCGGGATCATCGCCAGCCTTGCCAGACCGGACCCGGTCCCCGTCTCTGTCACTGCAACGGTACTGAAATCCACATCAATTACTGAGGCGGAGGCTGAGGCAAATATCCTGGATGCCCTCTCAACATTCTTCGGCAACCTCGAGATCTCCGAAGATATCGCATATTCGGATATTCTCCGTGTTGTGGCCAATGCGGCTGGTGTGGAAAACGTCAATGCACTCACCGCGACTGATGGCACAACCGTTCTGGATGCGCTGGGCGAGTCCCTGTCGATCGCGGACAACAGCATCGCAACATCCGGAACCCACAACCTCACGGTGATATGATGACGAAGACGACCGATATGCTGACTCATTTTTCGAGTGCATTCTCAAAGGATCCCGATTCAATTCTGGGGAAATTTGTGTCGGTCATTGCCGCAGAACTCGAAGATCTTGATGCTGCTGCAGAGGCGGTCCGAAGCGCCCACCACGTTGAGGCTGCGACAGGGGCCTCCCTTGACCAGGTTGTGGACCTCATAGGGATGTCGTCACGGTTACCCGGTGAGACGGATGCGGAGTTCCGGCCACGTGCTGCAATGCTTAGGTGGCTGCAGAGCTCCAGCGGGACCACGGCGGATCTGGAGGCCATCATCAGCTATGTTACGGGATACCCCCCCAATCAGTTTGACATCATCGAAAACCCGAATGCGCTGGGGGATGGCAGCGGCTGGGG
>NZ_PIZH01000455.1 GCF_002835825.1 Methanoregula sp.
AAATTGGTGGGTTGGTGCCAAAGAGCGTTGGGCTTGAAACGGTCATGAACAGAGACTGTGCTTGGTGAGCGAACAGTGGTGTGGGGTGACGAACGCGAGTTGGCTTGAAAAAAATCCGGACGAGCAGTGATAACGGGAAAAAGAGTACTTGAAATACGTACCGCGAAAAAGTCTATTTCATGTCACGATCGTTTCTCATCGGAACCCTCCTGCTTGTCTGCCTCCTTGTCGCAGCAGCCGGATGCACCGGCCAGCAGAGCACACCCGCGACTGCAACTCCCGCGGCACCGGTAGCCACACCCATAGCATCGGACTCCGGCTTCAACGCACTCCCGAAAGCGGACCTCAACGCAACCGAGACCGCTGACATCCTGCTCCTCCAGGAAGAAGCAAAGTTCGCGTACGATCTCAATTCGGCGCTCTACGGAATGCACACGACCCTCCCGCTGCTCCTGAACATCTCGGACTCCGCAAAAATCTCCATGAAAGTCGATGATGTGATCCTTGTCCGGTACAACATCCCCGATCCGGAGAGCCAGAAGGCCGGTGTCTTCACCAACCCGTCGCTCCAGCAGATGTACAACAATGATCTCAACACCGGCCTCTCGTCGGCAGCCGATGCGCTGAAGATGAGCGCACGGGCTGCGGACATGAATGCTGCAGATCTCACGGCCGCGATCGGCCGGACTGACAACAAGGACCTGATCTACATTTACAACCAGCAGCTGGCCATTGCACGCAATGACCTGCGGGAGCTCTCTTCTGCACTGGGCGGGTACGGTGTCGTGTATGTGCCGCAGTACATCACGCCCGAGTCGTACGCTCTGATCCTTGCGTCGCCGATGGAAACGGTGCCAGCGAAGTAATACACTCATACTCTTTTTATCAGCCATACGCCGGAAACCGGGGGTGCAGATGCCCACTGAGGGATGATACTCCAGCCTGAGGATTCACCGTCGGTGATTTTCTCGCTTTCAGACCCATGAGGGCGTAAGTACCCCAAAATGAGGGAATAATTCGCGAAAAAGAGGGAATAAATCACGATTTTTCCTGATTTTCACGTCGGAGAAAACTGGACGCAAATAGCGCTATTACAGAGGCGAAACTCAGGGCCGGACGGGCTGTGGGATGCCGGAATGAAAAGAAGGGGGGTTTTGGAGAGCTGGTTTAGGGGTTCCAAAGCTGCGGGTAACTATACCCGTGACAGGTATCTGACCCGTGACAGGCATCTGATCCGTCACGGGTAACTGACCTGTGACAGGTATTTGACCTGTGACAGGTTTTATGAAAAGGCCGAAAACGCACTAATATAAAGGGGGGATTTGTAGGTGTGATGCCCCACTCTGGCATGTCGGAGGGGAGATTCTTGGGTGATGGTTTTTCTCCTGTCCTGTCATCCTGAAAAAAATCTTCGCCGCAATCATTTTTGCTTCGCGTGACATCAGTACCGGGATACCTGCATGACGTACCTGAACTGGGGCTGCGATCCTCTTACCGCGGAATGCGAATCGTGTCTTGATGCGTACTGCAATGTCTGCAATGAAGATTTCAAGAAAAAACACCGGAAGAATGAGTTCTCCGATGATTTCGGTGAATCCGGCCCGGATGTTGATGAGCCGGAT
>NZ_PIZH01000456.1 GCF_002835825.1 Methanoregula sp.
CTTTTACCCCGTGATACTGAAGATCCTGCATACCCCTGCAGGATCACCCGAGGACTGCACCCGGATCAATGGTCCAGGCAACATGATACACCGGTTCTGCCTCGATAGTGCCGTCGGGCCCGGACTTCTCGAAGAAGTACACATCCAGCACCGCACCCTTCGAGAGGATACCCAGGTCCTGGTTTGTCAACTGGTCGATGAAGTCGCGAGCGGCTTCGGTGTAGCCCGGCTGGATCCAGGCCGTGCGGGCGCCGCTTCCCTTGTGGGAGACGTTGATCCCGCCGTAGGTGTTCCCGTTTGCGTCCGTCAGCTTTGAGAACCAGACAAACATAACCGGTTCTTTCCCGGTATTCTCGGCAGCAACATAGATCGTCACGGTCCGGCCGGTCTCGTTCTCAGATTTTGCATCGAGTTCAATGCTGTGGATATAGGTATTGATCGTCTTGTTCCCGGACCCGAGGGTAATGTTTCCCGACATGGGTAGGACTTTTCCGGTATCCGGTGTGCCGGTTGCACCGGGAGGAGCCGCCGGGGCTGAACAGCCGGCGGCGATCAGCATACCCGCGATGACCAGCATGAGTGCAAGAGTCTTCAGTGTCATAGCTTCCCAACTTCCTTTGTTGCGGCTGGACTATTTCTCTCTGAAAGATGAAAAATGCACCCATTTTTTCACCACACCAGCATTTCATCCTTCAGGAATTCCCGGTACCAAATTCACGACAATGAGGAGCAAATACATTCGGGATACTACGGTAAATGGAGAAGCTTGGGGATACCTGCACGGGTAAGACCAGGTTATTCGTTCTGCCCTGCTGCGGGAGCCGGAAGCACACTGAGCAGCCCAAGGTACACAGTAGAGAGGAAAAGGACGTCAAGCCAGAGCGCTGTCATCATCAGGACAATGTAAAAGGGGGAGTGGACCGTATAAACCGCCTCACCGAGTCCGGACCCGGATACGATCAGGTCGAGCAGGTCTCCTGAACCGGGAAACCGCGAACCGAAAAAGGGCAGCGGACGGTCCGGCCTCACGCCGTCCAGGATAGTAAAATAGGTCATGAAGTTTCCGATGAAGGCAAGAAGGGAGAGAGTAAACCATTTTTCCCGTTTCCTACCGGGTTTCCAGAACCAGCAGTACGGGATGACAACTGCCAGGGTTACGAGAAGGAACATGATGGAAAAGATGGACAGGGTCCCGACAAGGACATCGACACCGTACAATATTCCGCTGAACGAGAGCCAGAAGGTGATGATCAGGACAACGACTGCACCAAGAACCGGAAGAAACACCGGGACCGGATTTGCCAGCTTTCGCATACCCGAAAGCGCCAGCCACGGTCCCGCAATAGCAAAGAGAATGAAGAGCACGAGGAGGAGAAGCGAGATTGGATCCATAAACATAAAAAAATATAAATTTAAAGTTAATAAAAACGATTGGTTTCAGCACAACAGGCCGATACTGCCGCCATTCCGGAAGAGATCATTCCTTTGCACAGGTGCGAAGCTTCTCCCCAAGCCAGGGAAGGAAGTCCTTCTTCCTTGACATCACGCCATCGAGGTGGACTGGCAGGGGCTGTTCAAAGATCACGGTAAGCAGCCCGGTATCCCCCGCGCCATAGCAG
>NZ_PIZH01000457.1 GCF_002835825.1 Methanoregula sp.
ATCGATCGGCGCATCGGCCGGGCTGGTGGGCGTCGGGGTGGCAGTGGCAGTCAGCGTTGTGGGGATCGGGGTCGCGGTGGTTGCAACAGGGGTTGCCGGGGGTGCTTCCGTTCCGGATGTGCAGCCGGCGAAGAGTACGGCAAGCACGACCAGCAGACCTGACAGGAAAATTGCCGATGATTTCATAACGGAAGGTCTGCGGTTACTTATCTTATGGTTTACGCTTGGATGCGAAAAACGGGAGAGAGGCGGGTCAGCGCCCCAGGATCTTCCGGAGCTGCACGAACTCCTCAACCGAGTACTGGCCCTCTGCAGTCGTGTCGCCCATGTGACAATACACGAACTCGGAGCCAACAAGCGGGAGCATGGCCCGTGCGTGCCGGAACTGTCCGCCCATCACGCCAGTGCAGATCGGTTTGGTTGCGGCCTGCGTGAAGGTGAGGAGTTCGATCACATCCTCCTCCTTCTCCGGGGTGACCACGATCTTGGGGATATCGCCATACGCCCGGAGCTCGCGCTCCATGACAAAGAGGATGTAAAGCGGGACCATCCGGGCCGCATGGTGCGAGGCAATGATCTTCTTTCCCGCTTCACGGATCGCGGGTGCGGCCCGGGCAAACGGCTGCTCGATATCAACATAGTCTGCGAATGGAAGGAGCGGTTCGACATTCTTCATCCACTCCTCCGGTGTTCCGAAAAAACGCCCCCCTTCCTGTGCGGAGCGGAGCGTGAGGATAACGGGAAGCGACGTTGCTGCTTTTGCATCCCTGACCTGCTGCGTGCGGTCTCCATCGTACAGGTCGACGCGCAGTTCCACCAGGTCGGCGCCCTGTTGTTCTGCCAGCGCTGCTTTCGCGGGATCCGTGAGAGCGGCAACAATCTTCATGATTCTATCATTCTCTTGTCCTTTCACCCACAAAAGCGTACCGGAAGTGAGGCCCCAGACCCTGGCCATTGACGGGACTTCATGGTGACTGACCATGAACCGGTATACCCGGGAAATTTATAACGACGATACCTGTTTATGATAGTGCACATCAAATCCTGTATCAGCAGCCCATGGATGACAAACGCCCGATCAACTTCCCCTTGCACAACACCGGTACGCTTGCAGTATCCGCAGCCATCATTATCCTCCTCCCCCTGCCTGTTGCCTATATCACGGGCCAGTCCCTGATGGTAACGCTGGCCCTCATGGCGAGCACGTTCATCATCGAGTACGGGGCAGCCCCGGTCGGGATCTTCGGGGGCCTTGATCGTATCTTCGTCCTCTTCGTGCTCTCCTGCATCGCGCTCGGGGTCACCCTCCTTCTCTTCTGCCTCTGCGGAGCCCTGGAGGCGCACTGGCCACGCGTGGCACGCTTCCTGGAAAAGAGCAGGAGCAGGGCAAAATCATCCCCGTTTCTCGCGAAGTATGGTATCGTTGGCCTCGTTCCTCTCGTGATAGTACTGGGATTCTATGTCTGCGCCCCGGCAGCCTGCATTCTCGGATGGCGGCGCGACTATGCAACGATCCTTATCATGGCGGGGTATATTTTCGCCAGTATCGTGACCATCCTCCTGACCCATGGTGCAACCATGGTGTTCCTTCCTGTGGCCTGATACCCTGTGTCTCCTC
>NZ_PIZH01000458.1 GCF_002835825.1 Methanoregula sp.
TCCGGGAGTTCCTGCCGGATAAAAAAAGAATCCATCTTTACCTGTTGGGCGGGCGGGATGATAAGGGAACGGTTAGGGAGGAGAGGAACTCATATCTTAAGGAGCCGTTCGTTCTCCCGCAGCCACTCCCGCCGCTGCTGATAATCCGGCATGAGCGCTTCGACCTTTGCCCAGAACTTTTTCGAATGATCATGCTGCCGGAGGTGGACGAGTTCGTGGACGATGACATAGTCCACGATCGAAAGCGGTGCCTGGACAAGGCGCCAGCTGAAGTTGAGCCCGCCCCGGTACGTGCAGGAGCCCCATCTCCCCTGTGCATGGGTGATGCGGATCGACGTGGGGGAGTACCCGGTCATCATCGAGAAGTACAAGCACCGGGCCGTGATCTCCTTCTTTGCCTCCTCCACGTACCAGCGTTGCAGTGCGATCCGCACATCTGGAATGAGAGCGCGGGAGACCTCAAGCCGGTCCGTGCGGACAATGGTATCCCCGGGCTCATCCGTGAAGTGCAGGGGATACGGGCGCCCAAGAAACCAGAAGACCTCTCCCTCTTCATACCGCCGGGCATGCGCCTGCGGCCGGGCCCGCATCTCGGCCATCTTCTTTGTGATCCAGGCGCTCTTCTGTTGGATCATTGCATCGATGTATGCCTGCGGTACGCGGTGGGGGGCGCGGACGACCAGGGTCGCCTTGAACGTCACCTCCAGCGCTATTGTCTTGCGCCGTGAGCGGACAATCTTCTCAATGGGAATGGCGGGCATGGGCACTGCTGTCAGTACATGATCTCCGTGCCGGAAGAAAAAGAGAGGGTTACCGGATTAGGCAGCAGGATGAGGATGGTTGTTGTACCCATCACTTGCAATCTTCCCGTCCCTGAGCCGGACGATCCGGTGGAAGTACTCCTTGTGCCAGTCCTCGTGGGAGACCATTACGATGGTCTGCTTCATCTCTTCGTTGATGTCATGGAAGAGGTCAAGCACCATCCGCGAGTTCTCGGTGTCGAGGTTCGCACACGGTTCGTCCGCGAAGAGGATGTCAGGTTTATTAACAATAGCACGGGCAATGGAGACCCGCTGCTGCTGGCCACCCGAGAGTTCGCGGGGGAGGTGGTCACGGCGGTCGATGAGCCCGATTTTCTCTAAGACGAAGTCGCTGTCCTTTTGGATCTGTTCCTCGCTCCGGTCCTTCCGGAGCATTGCCGGCAGGGAGACATTCTCCATAACGGTCAGGTCAGGGACAAGGGCATAGTCCTGGAAGACATACCCGAGCTTGTAGAGCCGGAACATCGTCTTTTCGTAGTCCGAGAGGGCAAGCACATCGGTACCTTCGATGACGATCTTTCCATTCGTTGGTTCGTCGAGGAGGCCGAGCATGTGCAGGAGGGTGGTCTTGCCGCTCCCGCTCGCACCCATGATTCCGATGAACTCTCCCTTTGCAATGCCGAGCGTGACACCATCTGGTGCCCGCACTTCTACATTCTCCATACGGTTAATTTTGCTCAGGTCGGATATCTCGATCATGTCCGTCCCTCACGACTGACGTGTAATCTTCACCCGATACCGGGTACGAGGGAACGGATCAAGCAACCAGTGATGGGTCAAGAATGAGCAAGGTGG
>NZ_PIZH01000017.1 GCF_002835825.1 Methanoregula sp.
AGGATAATCAGTTCAGGGATTGAACGCTTTCCCGAGAGCAAGGCCTTTGTTGTATGCGGCATCCAGCAGTTCCGGGTGCCGGGTGACATCGACAAGGGTGTCCATGTCGTTGATAAGCAGCTCGTCTGCGTATTGGCAGTCGATGATGTCACAGAACGCTTTCGTTGTGAGCCGGGCGCCGACAAAGGTCTCCGGGATCTTCATGCCGGAGATGCAGATGAAGAGCGCACGCCGGGTCGCCCGTTTCTCCGCGGGAACGAGCGATTCGTTCCGGAGATACTTGGCCATGTAGAAGACCTGGCAGCGGTCCATGAAGGACTTGAGCTTGCCGGGGATGCCCATGCACATGATCGGCGTTGCGATGATGATGCCGTCCGCATCCCGGATCTTCGGGTAGAGCTCCTGCATGTCATCGTCCATGGTGCAGGTCTCGTGATCCTTGCAGAAGAACATCTCCTGGCAGTCCTCGAAACAGAGGGTTGCAAGGTTGATCTTCTCGATGCTGCAGCCTGCATCCTCTGCCCCTTTGAGCGCCCGGTCGAGCAGCCGGGCAGTATTTCCTTCAGGTAGCGGGCTCCCAAGGAACCCGATGATCCGGCCGGCCATACTACCACTTGTGGAAAAGAGGACATATAGTTTTGCAAAATATCCCTGCCGCCCCGTCGGAGACTTTCAACCGGGACTGGTATAAACACAACCCATATATATCATTCCGCCAGAGTGAAGGTTGGTGGTCCTTTTGACCGAACAGAAAACCTACAATGCCGGCCAGAAAGTCGGCCCTGGCAAATATGTCTGCATCGACTGCGGAAAAGAGATGACGCTCGACAAGAGCGAGCAGGACCTCCGGAAGTGTCCGGCCTGTGCCTGCGAAGAGTACCAGTGCTTCCCGATGACCCACATCCGCCCGGACATCAAGTCCGCAGAGGATGTCAAGAACCCGCCCAAGCGGGGCAACAGCAACGTCTGAGCCCCACATTTTTCTTTTCGCACCGACCGTGTGAACGCTGGTGCCCGGCCGGGGATCCCCGGCCCTGAAATGCGTACCAGGACCAGGCAGGATCAGGGAGATGAAATGGTGAATGTTTCAAAGGAAGGACAGGTCTTCATGTGCGAGATCTGCGGTAACGTTGTTGTAGTTAAGGAGGCCGGCGGTGGAGAACTGATCTGCTGCGGCGAACCCATGGTTTTGGAGGAGTAAACAATGGTAGTGAAGAAGAAAACTGTCAGAAAAAACCCCACAAAAAAACCGGTGGTAAAGAAAGTCCCGGCAAAAAAACCGGCGGTGAAGGCAGCAGCGGGAAGGGGACTGAAGAAACTTGAGACGAAGATCGGCAAGGTGCCGAAGTTCTTCAAGGAACTGACCACGAACGAGCCCGAGATGTTCAACCTGGTGATGCGGTTTGAGGAGCACATCTGGGACGACGGGGCGGTCTCGAAGAAGACCAAGAAGCTGATTGCCATCGCGATTGCTGCGGCCCTCCGGGACCAGCACGCGGTCCGCGCCCAGCTGGCCGGTGCGGCAAACCTTGGCGTCACCAAGAAGGAGATCGAGGAGGCACTCCGCGTCACCTTCCTCCTCTCGGGCATGCCGGCCTACGTGTACGGCAAGGCCCAGCTCGACGAAGTGATGAAGAAGTAACGAGAGCCGGACAGGGCTCTCCCGTTCTTTTTCAAAAATTCCTTTTTAAACCGGGCGCTTGATCGCGGGTTTCATCTGCTCCCATGACAATCTCGTAGAGAATACGATGGCGGATGACAGCCCCGGGTATGGGAATGGCGATAAGATGCCGATTCTCACCGATCCCCCCTTCTATCTTCCGGAGTTCGAGCAGTCGTACCGTTACATCATCGACGAGTACGCTATTGCGCCACGGGACATCGCCATTTTCATGCCCTGTGCAGTCCGAAAACCGTACAGCGCAAGCCCAAGCCACCAGCTGATCCGGATGGTCATCTCGCAGGTCTTCTCGGAGCCGCAGTACCATATCGTTATTTTCGGGACCTGCGGCATTGTCCCCCAGGAACTCGAGGAGATGTACCCGTACGCCCACTACAAGTACATGCTCGGGAAGTGCAAAGATCCAAAGATCCTCGAAGACTTCCTCCGCATTGAAACTGAGAGGGTTGCGGGATACCTGGAGAAGACAAAAGATACCTACCAGTACCGGATCGCGTACTGCATCGGGCTCTTCCGCGAGGCGCTGATCCGCGGGTCGGAAAAGTCCGGCGTGAAAATCGACCTCATCCTCCCTACCCGCGACATGATCAACAAAGTCATCGAGGAGGGAGACTGTGTCTTCGAGGAGGGCAGCCTCTCGATGGACGAGTACCTGGGCGAATTCACCGACGAACTGATCCGGTTCCGGAATGCGCATTACGGGAACAGCCGCTGACCCGCGTGGGATACTGGCAAACGCACAGGGAAGCTGACCGCAGGTTCCCGCTCATTATTCCCGGGCAAGAACCGGTTTCATAACCCGGTCAAAGGTGCGGTCATCGTAGAGGAACTCATGGGTGACCAGCTTTCCCTTGTAAAAGACCGAGTGGAGTGGAAATGCTGTCGGGGCGTCACGGGCTTCCGCCTGCGTAGTGATGGGATGGACGACAAAGGGCAGCCCATGCCGCTTTGCAACCTCTGCCTCTGCTACATTCACGTAATATTCGTTATACGGGCACTGGGCCGTGTAGTACACGGTGATTCCCCCGGTGTTCGGGCATGCCGGGTGTTTCGGTGCGGCCCTGAACCGGGGGAGCGGGGAGTCTTTTTTCATCCGTTTCACCAGCAGCTCAAAATAGGGTGGCGCGGTGTCGCACACTTCATACCCGTACTGTTCGAAAAACTTTTTGTCCGCCATGAACGGGCGTTTTTTTGCACTGGAAACAACGACCACCCCGTTCTCTGCTTCTGCTTCGCAGGACGCGAGAAGCTCTTTCCCAAAACCGTGCCCCTTGTATTTGCCTGAAACCCAGAAACAGGAAATGGCAAGGTACCCGGGAGCATCGAGCGGCGCCCATGCCTGTTCCGCAGGTGTATATTCGATGAAGACCTTCGCTTTCGCATCCAGCTTCCGGAAGACAAAGCCCTTGTCCAGCTGGCCGCGTATCCATTCCTTTTTTCCGGCAACCCCCGCTGCCGCTTTCGAACCGGCAAAGGCGCAGCAGATATGTTCCCGGTCAAGATTCTCCGGTGAGAGCGTGATGAACTGGCTTTCAGGCTTCATGATACTCATGGATCCATACTCCTGAAAGGATAATAAACGCCGTGATTGCAGGGTGTGAAAGTGCTTTGGCCTGTGCGCTATCCAATTGTTTTTGAACACGGATGACGTAGAACAGAATGATGACGATCAAGGTCCTTGCCTTTGCCGGGAGCCCGCGGCGGCACGGGAACTCGGAGACGCTGCTTGACTGGGTGCTTGCCCCGATGGCAATGGACCCGGAAGTAACCGTACAAAAGGTCCCGCTCACCGAGGCAAATATCAATATCTGCCGTGGGTGCAATGCCTGCGAGAAACTGAACAAGTGCGTCCAGCGCGACGGGATGGACACCTACCACGACAAAATCATTGAGGCGGATATCATCCTTCTCTCCTCGCCGATCTTCTGCATGGGGATTGCTTCCCTGCCAAAAGCCCTCATCGACCGGATGCAGGTCTTCCGGTCCCGGAAGTACGTGCTCAGACTCCCTGTTGTCCCTCCCGAGCGGAGGGGTAAACGCCTCGGGGCGTTCCTCTCAACTGCCGGCCAGGACTGGCCGCATGTCTTCGATGCTGCTATTCCGTCCGTCAAGTGTTTTTACCATGTCATCGACATAAAGGACGCGGACATCAGTTACCTCATGATCAATAACGTGGACGAGAAGGGCGCTATTGATAAACACCCGACAGCAAAAACCGATGCCGAGAAGCTCGGGAAAACCCTGCTCGCCGAGATCAAAAAACGGCTCGCTGAATGAGGATACCATGACCATCACCGTTCTTGGTATATCAGGAAGCCCCCACCGGCACGGGAATACCGAGACCCTGCTCGACAGCTTCCTGGACGGGGCGAAAGCCGCAGGTGCGGCAGTGGAAAAAGTCGTCTTAAAGGACCTCGATTACTCGGCCTGCCGGGGGTGCAATGCCTGCCACAGGGATGGCAACTGCATTGTGAAGGACGATGCCGTCCCGCTCTTCGAAAAGATGATGGCTGCCGATATCGTGGCCGTGGCATCGCCGATCTACAGCATGGGGATAACGGCCCAGCTCAAGGGCTTCATCGACCGGGGGCAGTATCTCTGGGCCCGGCGGTTCGTCACAAAGACACTGGAGTTCTCTCCGGAGCATATTGCCCGGCACAAGGGGATCTTTATCTCGACAGCGGGGCAGAACTGGGACCATGTCTTTGACGGGGCATACCCCTCACTTACCGCCCTGTTCCACGATGCAGGGTTCGACTACTATGACAATATCGTGGCCAACAACATGGACCAACACAAGGGGATTAAGAACCACCCGACCTCCCTGAAAGAGGCATTCGATAAGGGGCAGAAGGTCGTTGTCCTGCTGAAGGATAGGAAAAAAGAGTGAGGGGTGCTCAGATCAGCATCCAGAGGTGGTAGTACGCAGCAACGAGCGTGCCGAACGCCGCGATGATGAGCACGAAGAAGACGGGGATGTTCCACGCAAACACTTTCCTTCCGTCAAGGATGCTGATGGGCAGGAGGTTGAAGGCTGCAATCATCGCGTTGATCTGCACCCCGGCAATGCCGAGCATGGCAAGAAGGTTGCCGGCAACCAGCCCTGATTTGCCCCCGGCAAGGAAGAAGAGCGCCGCAAAAAGGACGCAGAGGATGAGGTTCACGACAGGCCCGGCAGCGGAGATGATCCCATCCTCCCTCTTTGTCAGGGGTCTCCCGTCACGGGAGTAGATGACCGTTGCACCGGGTGCCGCAAACACAAAGCCGGCCAGCGCCGCCATGATGACTGCTACAAGGAGCATGGTGTTGTCCTTGACAAACTCCGCCCAGTATCCGAACCGGATCGCCACGAACTTGTGCGCCATCTCGTGGAAGATGAACCCTATACCGACCGTCAGGAGGGAGATCCCGAAATAGATGAGGGCCATTATCGGGCTGATGGCGTTAAAGGAGCCCATCAGGCCGTACGGGGTGATATTGATGATGGTGAATGATACTGCAATGGCTATCCAGGCAATAAAAAGGTCCGCCTCTTCGCGCCGGCTGATACGTTCAAGCATGGTGACACCGGGACTCGTGGTTTGATTCCCGTATGTTCTTTGCTGTCCCGCTTCGTAAGCATTACGTTTATGCAAAAGGGGAGACGAGTACATGGTATGTCCCTCGACCATGTCCGTAACGAGATCGCGAAGGTGGACCGGGAGATCATCGCACTCATCGCGAAGCGGCAGGAGCTGGCAAAAAGCGTTGCGGCCATCAAGATACGCGAAGGCATTCCAATACACGATGGCAGACAGTCACAAAAGGTCATTGCATCAGTCTTTGACCGGGCGGTCGAGAGCAGGATCGACCCGGTTGCCGTCCAGAAGATCTTCGAGATCCTTATTGCCATGAGCGAGGAGCGCCAGCGGGAGTGCTCCGGCGACGGCAACCTGCCCTGATCCCGCATTTTATCACTATTTTCCCGACTATTCACCAGAAAGCGCCTGCCCGTCTTCGATTATCCGGCCTGCTGGTGCACGGGACTGCAGATCAAAGGAATTATTTAGAAACAGATAATGAGAACGTGTATGAAACTCCCTGTCCTCTTCATCACACTCTTTTTGTTTATCAGTACCGCTTCTGCACTCTCCCTGCCCGGGGTGCCAGCTGGCACACAGCATGGTACACCGGACCTTGTGTACGTTGCTTCATTCGAAGGCGGGCACCGGTTCCAGGCGGGCGAATACCCGGTCATCGTTCTCTCCGGCAGCTACCGGGAGATGGGCCGGCAGTACGGGAAACTCATGAAACCCGAGCTGAACGAAGAGTACGCGTTCCTCATCGGTACACTCGCAACAAGAGAATACAGCCAGGAGAGGGCCCGGGCTGAAGGGCGGAATATCACGGCATTCTACCCGCAACGCCTGAAGGAAGTCTTCATCGGGATGTCGGAGACCTCGGGGCTGACCGAAGAGGACATCGCCATCCTTTACTACGGCGCAATCTTCCAGCTCATGACAAAACCCCCGGTCCCGGTTTCATGCTCGTACCTTGCCACCTGGGGAGACTACACAACGGACGGCTCCGTTATTGCCTCCCGCAACTGGGACCTGGACGACGAGGTCATGCCATTCACGAAATGGTATGTCCTGACGGTCTACCGGCCCACGGATGGCAGTAATGCTGTTACAACCTGGAGCCCGGCCGGAATGAGGCCGGAGACCTTCATGAACAGCAGGGGGCTCTTCATAGCGAATGACAACTCCGGTATCCTTGATGACGCACCAGAACCACGCCCGGAATTCGTAACTGAATTCTACCGGTTTATGTTTGATTACTCGGACCTGCAGGCACTTGACGCGGGTATCCGCGGCACCAGCCCGGATACCGGGTGGATCGTGGATGTTGCAGGACCGGACGAGGCGTTCGTGTACGAGAAAAGGACCAACCGGACACTGCAGAGGTCAGGTAACGGCATTGTTGCAGCCGCGAACCATTTTGTTGACCCGTCCTGGAACCTCCCTGCCCCTCCTGAACACTCCCTCTCCCGCTACAATAACCTCCTCCGGCTTGCCACAGAGGCAAAGGGATCGATCGATGCAGTGAAAATGATGCAGATCCGCGACGTGTGTCTCGAGAATGGCGGGGCAAAGTTCTGCCACTCGCTGCTCTTTGGCAGTAAGTACTCGTCCAATCACCAGGTCATCTTCGTTCCCGAAACGCGGGTACTCTGGATGAAGGCCATGGACCGGCCCTGGCAGAAGGTCGAGCTGGCACCGCTCTTTAACAACTGATAGAGAACCGACTCCCCCTTTTTACAATCTGCTGCACCGTTCGCGGGGCCGGTATTGGATTTCCCGATCATACCCCGTTCCCGTCAGACCATACCTTCAGGATATCGAGATCGCGCTTTTTCGTTGCCCTGCTCATCGCCTGGGCCCGGGTCAGCATCCGTTCCTGGAGGAAATCGTACTCGCAGACGATCCGTGAGTTACGGAGCAGGGTTGCGCGGATCGGGTGGTGCCGGAAGATCACGTCCTCCTGCCGGTTGACATACCATTGTACTCTCCGGAACGTGAGCCAGTCGAGCTTCATGGCAAGCGTTGCATGGAACCGGAAATCTTCAGCAGGGACGAGATCGTAATCCCGCAGCGAGCAGTACGGTGCAAGGGCCTGCGACAGGGAGTAACGGAACTGCTTCAGGGTTTCATCGGGAGTCACGGTGACATGGACTACCCGCGTATCGCTAAAAACACCATATCCCCCGAGATCGTAGTTCGGGACCTTTCGTACACCCGAGCAGGTCCTTGTGAAATCCGCCACCAGCCGTTCTTCGTTGTCCGTGGAAAATGGACCCGCAAGGGTGATATGGGGTGCGACCAGGTAGTTTTCAAGCCGGAACTGGTCCCTGAGGCGGTTGGAGAGATCGCTGATCTGCTGTTTCACCGGTCCCATCAGGCGGATGTCGATCAGGTAACGGGTCATGTCCCAAGGCACTCCCTGTCATGCACCCGGTCGGATGGAACTGCGGTCATGAGAAAAATGGTGGGAGATTACCCGAACCACCCGAGGAATACCACGATGCCAAGCGCGATTAGGACAATGCCGATCACAAGCCGGAGCGCCCGTTTGTGTTCCGTTCTCCAGCTGTCCGCCTTCTTCACGGACATGCCATATGCTGCAAGAAGCGTGACAAGCACGAGCGGCAAAACGAAGATGATGTTATACAGCAGGAGGTAGGGCAGGCCTTCGGAGAAGGTCAGGCTCCGGCTCATCAGGGCAAGAATGCTGATGTAGATCCCGCCCGTGCAGGAGAACCCGAGAAGTCCTGCCAGCACGCCGAGAACGAACGCCGCGGGAATCGAGGCGAGGCGGATGTACTGCGCCATGAGCCCCTTGCCAGACTCAGAGACGGAGAGGAAGAATGTCTCCCTGTTCCGTACCACATCAGTCAGGGTTATCAGTCCGAGGATGACTGCAACCGTTGCACCGAGAAGCGAGAAGGCTTTTGAAAGACCGGAGAGTGTGACAAACGAGAAGATCCCTATACCCATGAGGAGATGGAAGAGGAAGATCGCGGCGATGTACGATCCGCCGATGAGAAGGATTCTCCTCCGGTTTGCGGCTGCGGCTATCGAGATAAGAAGGAAGATCAGTACCGAGAGTGCGCAGGGGTTGAGGCTGTCGATGAGCGCCGGCACAACGACCATCTGCGGGGTAAGGGTCGTGGCCGGTTCACAGGAAACTGCAGGTGCTGATGGGGCGGGAGCAGTCGCGTTGCACGAGGCAATCCGCTTCTTTTCAAGAAGGATGGTTTCCTCGAGGCGGGCGATGATGGTTGCATCACCGGCTAGCACGGTATCGCCGATAACAATCAGCGGGATGCCCGCATTCTGCAGGGCGTGCTGCCGGCTCATCTCCGCAAACTTCTGCTGGTTGGTCTGGTTGTACCAGATTTCCAGCGCTTCGACCTGAAGTTCGGGATATTTACCCTGCATGCGGGAAAGAACGGGTTTCACATTTTCGCAGTGAGTGCACCCGTTGCCATAGAAATAGAGGATACCGATAGTGCCAGAAGAGAGAGGGGGCTGTGTCGCAGGGGCGGCAGCCTCATCCAGGGGTGCGAGCCGGCTCAGGCTTTTTTTTTTAGATGCTCCTGGATAAGTCCCTCAAGGTTTGCCGGGATCTCCAGTTCGCCCGAAAGGACGGTTTTCCCGCTGATAACCTCAGGGACTCCGGCGTATTTTACCCCGGCGGCGCGGTTAGCCTCCTGGTATATCCTCTGGTTGCTCGGGTTATGCCATACCTCCAGGATCCGGATGTCGGCTTCCGGGTATTTTTGGGTCATGTTCTTGACAAACGGCATGATGGTGTGGCAGTGGGGACATTCCTCACCATAGAAAAAGTAGATGGTTGCCGGGGTGCTGCTTTCCTTATCCAGCGTGGCCATCGTACCAGTGAAGAGAAATGCCATGCTGGCAATAACCACGATCGCAAGGACGGCGATGACGATTTTTATGATCTTATCCATATCTGGAATTCCTTAAGCACTGTTTCATCTGATTGGTATTAATGACTCTTTAAAAAATCAGGAGAGGGAGATCATCGTCCCGACGCCATCATGCGTGAAGAGCTCGAGGACGAGGTTGTGTTCCGTGTTCCCATTGATGATGTGGGCATAGCCGACACCGCTCTCTACAGCCTTCATGACCGACTGGACCTTCGGGATCATACCCTCGCCAATGGCACCGGATTTCTGGAGATCGATTGCTTCACGGATGGTGAGTTTCCGGTAGACTTTGGTCCTGCCCTTGTCCATGACCCCGTCAACGTCTGTCATGTTGATGAGCTTGTGGGCCTTCAGGGCAATCGCGATATCCCCCGCCGCGGTATCGGCGTTGATGTTCAGGTTGCCGCCGAACCGGTCGATGGCAATCGGGGCAACAACAGGGATATAGCCGGTGTCAAGAAGAGTATTCAGGAGGGACGGGTCGATCCATTCAATCTCCCCGACATGGCCGAGATCGACTTCCTTCTGGACACCGCCAACATTCACTTTCTGGAGATCCATCTTCTTAGCAAGGATGATATTTCCGTCGCTGCCAGAGAGGCCGACACCGCGGGCGCCGCACTTTGCGATCAGCGACACAATGTTCGCATTGATCTTCCCGACCAGCACCATCTGGGCGATCTCCAGCGTCTCCGCGTCCGTCACCCGGAGGCCGCCGACAAAGACGGATTCCTTGCCCATCTGCTTCATCTTCTCGCTAATCTCGGGACCACCACCGTGGACGAGGACCACGCGGATCCCCACATAATGAAGGAGGACCGCGTCCCGGATCGCGTTCTCCAGCACCACGGGGTCGACCATTGCATGGCCGCCAAGCTTGATGACAATCGTCTTGTTGTGGAACTGCTGGATATACGGCAGTGCCTCCATGAGGACGTCTTCGCGCTTCATGTTGTGTACTTCCCGTTGATCTCTACATACTTCTCGGTGAGGTCGCATCCCCATGCGGTTGCCTCTGCTTTTCCGGCCGCAAGGTCGAGGTTGAAGACCACCTTTTTGCCACCCATCGCTTTCTTGGCAGCGGCGAGGTCGGCAATGATCTCCCCGGACTTCACCAGCGGGTACTGCTTGTTGCCGCCATTGCTGATCCAGAGCGAGACCGCATCCGGATCGAACTTCACGCCAGCCCGACCAGCTGCGGCCACCACGCGGCCCCAGTTGGGATCTTCGCCATAGACTGCAGTCTTGACGAGCGGTGACTCGATGACTGTACGGGCGACCTTCTCGGCATCGTCCTCTTTCTTCGCCCCGGTCACGGTGATCTGGAGCAGTTTGGAGGCGCCTTCGCCATCGCGGGCGATCTGTTCTGCCAGCATGCGGCAGCACTCTTCGAGTGCTCCCGAGAACTCCTTCGCGCCGACCTTCCCGGCCTCACCAGTGGCCGTGCAGATGGCAATATCGTTCGTGCTCGTGTCACCGTCGACAACGACACGGTTGAACGACCGCCGGGTTGCCTGCTTCAGGGCGCCCCTGAGCTGTTCTGCATCGACCTTTGCATCGGTGTAGAGGAAGGCGAGCATGGTCCCCATGTTCGGGGCGATCATGCCACTACCCTTGCAGATCCCGCCAACCGAGAATCCTTCCCGCTCCACGAGGGCGTGCTTGGGGAAGGTATCGGTCGTCATGATTGCCCGGGCTGCCATAATCTCCGCTTCCTCGGTACGGTTGATCTTCGGCGCAACTTCCTCGCACTGGTGCCGGATCAGGGGCAGGTCAAGGTACCGCCCGATGACACCGGTGCTTGCAACACCGATCCGTGACGGTTTTTTCCCTAAAACTTCCCCGGCATATTCCGTCATGGTCACGGCGTCCGCGTAGCCGCGTTTGCCCGTGTAGGCATTGGCACACCCGCTGTTGACGATGACGGCCTCGAGTTTCCCGGCCTTGATCTGTTTCCTCATCAGCTGGATCGGCGCTGCTTTCACCAGGTTCTCGGTGAAGACGCCCGCTGCCGTTCCTTCTGCTTCGATGAGCGCAAGGCCGTACTTTCCTTCCTTCATGCCCCAGGCGTTTACCCCGGGAACTGCGCAGATACTCTGGTATGACATATCATGACCCCCCCTTACGGGAACAACCCGGCGCCGGTCAGGCCGTCATTCTCCTTGAAGCCGCACATCAGGTTCATGTTCTGGATTGCCTGTCCGCTTGCACCCTTGACCAGGTTGTCGATTGCAGAGCAGGCAACGACACGCGTGCCTTCGCTCTCGACCATCACGTCGCAGAAGTTGCTGCCCCGGACTGCAGCGAGAATGGGTTTCTGGTAGCGGACGAAGTACTCGTTCTTGTAGAATTCCTGGTAGAGCTTCTCCACTTCTTTCTGCTCCATGGGTTCGTTCAGGAGAATGTGCGCTGTTGTCAGGATGCCGCGGTTGACGGGAACGAGGTGGGGGGTGAAGTAGACGTTTGCTTTGGAGCCAAGGAATGCTATCTCCTGCTTCATCTCGGCGAGATGGCGGTGGCTCGTCCACTTGTAGGGCCCTACATTGTCACCCACGTTAGGGTAGTGGGTTGTTGCCGAAGGGTTGTCGCCCGCCCCGCTGACGCCGGTCTTGGAGTCGAAGATGATGTTGTTTGCATATTTTGCGAGAGGTGCAGCTGCGAGCGTGGCTCCGGTCGGGAAGCAGCCGGGATTCGAGACGAACTTTGCGTTGATGCAGTCCCTCCGGTGGAGTTCGGGAATGCCATATGGGGCTTCGAAATAATCGGTATGGAGCACACCGTACACTTTTTCAAAGATCTCCTTCCGCAACCGGTAATCTGCACTCAGATCAACAACTTTGATACCACGGGAAAGAAGCTTTCCGGCATAGGCCATTGCAGCGGTATGGGGAACTGCAAGGAATGCTACATCCGCATCAATATCATCCACCTCAGGATTTGAAAAATTTAAGAGAGGTTTATAGAATCCTTTCAGCTGAGGATGTACATCCTCAAGAGGTGTGCCTGCCAGTTTGCGTGATGTGACGCAGGTGACTTCGGCTTGAGAATGGTATTGGAGCAGCCGGCAGAGCTCTCCGCCGGCATACCCGGATGCCCCGACAATCGCAACTTTCATGCCAGTACTATCCGACCCTCAAAACTTAAGTGTTATTCAACCAGCTTTTCCGGAACGGGAAAAAAGGAGAGACTGCGGGAGTCATGCGCCCGCTTTGTGCGAATAGAGCATATGGAGCCGCTGCCCGAGGAGCTCGATCCGGTCGCGGTCCTCAAGGCCTTTGATAAGGTCTTCCGGCAACGCGTCCATACCTTTTGCTGCACCGAGATATGCGCCGCAAATGAGGGCGATGGTATCGGTGTTTCCCCCGGTATTGGCGGAGACGGTCAGGAGGTCCGGGGGGTGTGAATACCGGCTGATGAGGG
>NZ_PIZH01000459.1 GCF_002835825.1 Methanoregula sp.
GTCCTCACGCGCCCTGTAGAGGAATACGTCAGCATCAAGATCGATGAGTATCGGCAGCAGGCCGAGGACCGCGTTGCCGGACTCCGTAAGATCTTCCCCGCGGGGGCCTGACCCATGGGTGCGGATTTTACCGCCAGTATCCGCTACACCCCCGATGCCAAAGCACCGAAGCCGGCGTATTCAATCGCCTGCAGGCAGCTGGGGATTTCGGAATCCGGATCTGGCGACCTTGAAGAGATGGTCCAGGAAGAACACGACTGCCCGGATTGCTGCGGGTGCGGCTGCTGCAGGGGGCATCACTGATGCTGTCAGCACGCGAAGAGGCCGCGGACCTCAAAAAGAATCCCCTCCCTCCAGAACCAGACTGCAGCACATGTCTGCATTGCTGCATTCCGGAAGCTGAGTGCGATCTCCGTGACGAGGAGGACAATAAGGACCGTTGTGAGTATGCACCGGACGCTGACCACGATGAGACCTTACCCCTCCTGGAGCAGGCATACCGCCTCCAGGCACTGATCTTGCAGAAAGAAGAGGTCCTGAAAAAGTATCGTGCCCGGTTCGACAAGGTCATGGACCAGGTCCTCGCATCGAAGATCGAGAACCAAGGGATCTATTCTCTCATCGACAAGCCGCGGAAAGTCCGGGTGCCAAGCGTCGAGAAGTTCAAGGAGAGATTCAGCGAAGAATACTCGACCTTGAAGAAGGAAGAGTATGCCGCCAAACTGCAGAAACTCGATGACCTGCTGAAAAGCGATCTCACCAGTATTCCGGTCAAACGGGCCGAGGAACTGATCGGTAAGGTCAAGCTCAACGAGATCAGCGAGGAGAAGGTCTACCACGCGTACAAGGTCGTTTCCGCGGAGGACAACCATGCCGGACTATAACCATGGAGTTGTCACCGGCTTGAACAGCTCCCTGATCGTCATCGATACCGAGCGGTTCTTTCTCGGAGAGCAGAAAGCAGACGGTATCGAGGTCGGTGATACGATTGAATGGGCAGATAATGGCGCCAGTTTCCTTACGCACCTAAAATTACTGGCGAAGAAGAATGGAGGAAACCCCACGTCGACAACATCTGCTGCAGAAGGGACGGATCTCAAAGATAAACTGGAGAATGCAGGTTTCCAGAATGATACTTCCGGCCCTGCAGACAAGGATAAACCCAAAATCTCCGGGATCTACCTCGGCAACAATGACACCGCAATCATGCTCAAGATCGACGACAAGAACACACCGTACTATGCTACTCCAGATCTGATCAAGTACCTGCGCTCGAAAGATTGCAAAGCCAAGATCAACGAGGCGGTGACATTGACTTTGGAGCCCAGACCCCAGAAACTAGGTGGCGGGGATTGGGCAACCGGGATTGGTCCGGGATCTGACAGCCCAGCAGCAGAACAGAAAACAAAAGCAACAGATCAGCAACAGCATCCCCCAGAGGAAACGACAAATCGGCAGCTCCCTTCTCCCGCAGCAGTAAAGCCTCCCGTTGCAGCTGCGAATGTATCAGGGCCATCGTTCCGGAAGGCGGTCCGGAAATCTGCAAAACTTCGTGTTGGTCTCTGTGGGACTGCAGGATCCGGGAAGACCTTTACCTCGCTGTTGATCGG
>NZ_PIZH01000460.1 GCF_002835825.1 Methanoregula sp.
GGAGGTCCGTGGGGGGGAGAGCGGAGAGGTTGGGGAGGCGGTACGAGGCCGGGTACCGGGGCACCGCATCGTTGTCGGAGCCGCGGTGGCCGGCAGCAGAGACGACGAGGGCGGGGGAGGCGCCGATCGCGTCTTCAAGCGCCCATGAAGCCACCCGGGTGATCCACGGGATGCGGATAACGGAGGCGCCATGGTCACCGGCATACTGTATGGCATCGATCACATCTGCAGTCGTGGTCGCATCGCCATACCCGTCCGTGAACACCTTCAGGGCCATCAGCCGGACCTCCGGTGCAGTGCCGGCGGTCCCGATACCGTTGTCCGTCACCGCCCCGAGGATCCGGGCCACTTCCGTGCCGTGGCCTGCGGGGTCCCCGGTCCGGCAGTCGCGGGTACCACCGGTGACGTTCAGGCCGTGCGAGCCGGTGACGGGATCGGTCCATATGTTTGCCGCAAGGTCGGGGTCCCAGTCATCGATCCCGGTGTCCATGACCGCGGCGATAACGTCTTTTGATCCCCGGGTGACCGCCCATGCTTCCGCTGCCCGGATGTCGGCACCGGGAGTGCCGTTCCCGCCGGGGCCAGGCTGGCCGGTGTTCCGGAGATACCACTGCCGGGGAAATTCGGGATCGTCCGGGACGAGCCCGCCCCGTTCCTGCCGGGGGGACCGGCCGGCCACTTGCAGGCCGGCGCTTCCGGCAACGGGAAGGATCCGGTACACCGGCTCGGCATACAGCACGCCCGGGTAACCCGCGTATGCTGTTGTTGCATCCGCAACGGAAAGCGATGCGGGGAGCCGGACGAGCTGGAGGCCGGGGAGGGCCGGGCCGAAGTCCCGCAGCACTTGTGAGCCAATCCGTTCGTGGACCGCGTCCCCGTACGCCCGCATCGCTGCCCCGCTTTGGAAGCGGGCAGGATCAAACCTCACGATCATCTCACCGGAAACGTACTGGCTGCCGGTCGCGGGATCGGAGAGGAAGACGGCCGGCCCGCTCCCTGCCCCCGCGGTGTACCCGTCCGTGGCTGACGCTCCTGCCGGCAGGCACGTGAGGATGAGGAGCAGGAGGAGGGCAGGGGCGGCGGTTGCCCGCAGGCGCGGCACCGGGATCATGGGAGAGAATTGGGCGGGAGCGAATATAATCGTCCGGCCCGTTCTCCGGAGTGATAATCACTAGTGATTAGCGATTTTTTATTATCCCCCCAAAAAAAATATTTACGTGGAATTGGTTTCCCATCGCAGATCCGGCGGTTTTTCCATCTCTCGTCCGGAAGCCCGGTTTTTAAGAGGCCGGTCCAGGGCACTCAACGAAAGAACATGGTGACACAATTGGCGGAACAGGCAGCATATCGTACGGGAAAGTATGGCCGGGTAGTGGTTTCGCTTCTGATCATAACAGTCCTTCTCATCTCACCGGCAGCGGCTGAGGTCTGCTGGGGGAAGATCTGCGCAAGCAGCCCGCTGAAAGATTCCGGCCTGTGCGCTGTCTGCTGCGGCGGCCACGGCAAGTGCATCGCGTTTAACACCTGCGTTTGCGATGACGGATGGACCGGTAAGGAATGTGAAAACTGGACCCGGTGCGGCGCCACCTGCTCCCCGGACTGCAATGGCG
>NZ_PIZH01000461.1 GCF_002835825.1 Methanoregula sp.
CCTGGATGATCTCCTTATACCCGCCCTTGAACTTGTCCGCGTTCCCGCGGGTCGAGAGCTGGCCGGCAATCGCCGCTTTTGAGAGCATGTTCGCTTCTGCAACCAGCGTACGGAGCGATTCGGTTGTTGTGCGGAGTGCCGGTCCGATTTCGTCCTGTGCATCCTTTGCCTTCACGTCCGAAGACAGATCACCATTGGCAATCTTCTGCATGGTGCCGATAACATTGTTCTGGAGATCGTCCGAGAACTGGTCCATGACCTCGGCCATTTCGCCGATCTCGTCTTTCCGGTTCATCTTCATCCGGTTGCCCAGGTGGCCCATGCTGAGCTCCTTGAGGTTGGCAGCAACCATGTTGACCGGACCGGTGATTCCCCTTGTAAGGGTGATTGCAACTGCAAGTGCGATGATGATTCCGGCAATGGTCAGGACGGCAAGGAGTATACTCGCGGTGGCTGCATCTGCGGCAGTCTGGTCGGCAAGATTCTTTGCCTTATTTGTGTTGAGCTGAATGAGATCCTTATATGCTGCAACGGTAGCGGTGCGTGCATTGATAAGCGGCGAACCCGCGGAGAGATCCGCATTGACCTTCTCCATATTATTGGCCCGTGCCGCCTCCTTGGTGTCGCGGTACAGTTTCATGAACTCGGCATAGCTGGCGTCGAACTTCGCAAGAGTGGTCTGTTCGGCTGCCGACAATTGCCGGTTCCGGAATTCTGCCATGTTCTTCTGGATATTTGCGTCCAGGTCATTCATGGTGGTATCGAGACTTCCCCGGGCTTCGGGAACATAGATAAAGCGGTAGATCTCTGCACGTAACTGCTGGAAATCTGCCTGTACATTCCCGAGCAGTGAGATCGGGATGGTTGCATCTTCATACATCTCAGCACTGCGGGTTGCAGCGCTCTGGGCATTGATGTACCCGTACGCTGCAACAATGGCGAGGATGATCACAACGATCAGGAACCCGCCGATCAGTTTCTTCCCGATTTTCATATCATCGATAAACGACATCTCAGTTTCCTCCTTGTTGCACATGGTTCTCCTCAGAAGATGCGCCCCGTCCCAATCCGCACCGGGAACTACCGGGCAACCCTATGCTCCGGAGAGATGATGTGCAGGAACGTACGCCCGCTGAACCGCTATGCCGGGCAGGGAACCCTATATCCCTCCCTCTTTTAATACTATCGGCCAAACGGAGCTGCCTGCGGTTCCTGTTCACACCAGTGTTTTGTTCCATCTCATCCATCCTGCATACGCATCGAGGGAAGGGATTCGCGGCACCGCCGTAATCCCTCTCTCCCGGACAACCATTCACACAACCACGCCCGCATCAGCGGCTTGCTGTGGTAATCATTCGTTTACCTTCATTTTATTTAAATATATCGTGCAATGAGAACCATTGTGATTTATCATTGAAATTTATCGTTGGTGAATACCAACAATAATTTATATTGGCCAAATCCAACAATACTCTATCAAGAGTGGCATATGAGCGAGAAAGAGACCGAACTGGACAGGATTATTACCCTGCTCATGGATTATCCCAAAGGGCTGACCATCGTTGAGGTCTCACTGCTTCTTACTATAAGTCGCGTCACTGCTGCAAAA
>NZ_PIZH01000462.1 GCF_002835825.1 Methanoregula sp.
GTGCTGAATAAGGAGGTCAATGCCTGGAACGCGGTGGGACTGACCCTTGTCTCGGTGCTCGTCTACCTGACTGGCAATCTCTACCATTTCGTCCTTATCTACCTCGTCCTTCTCGTCCTCTTCCTCTGGTACGCGGCAACCGGGAAGGTCGGCAGAAACACCGTATGCTATCTCGTCCTCTCTGTTGTGCTGACCTCCCTGCTCCTGTCGGTCAAGGTCATCCCGGATCTCGGGGTCACCTCTGCGGTAATCCGGCAGGACATCATCGATCCGCTGGCCGGCGGGGGCTCAGTCGAGACTGCCCTCTCGTCGTTCTTCTACGGTATCCGGATTGACAGCCTCTGGGCCCAGTACGAGAGCGGGGTCATGATCGGCATCATCCCCGTGCTCCTGCTAATCATCGCGCTCATCTACGGTAAAAAGGAGATCGCGATCCCCGGGTATTTCGCGATCCTCTTCTCGCTCATCTGGGCAGGTGCCGGGAAGAGCGTCTTTGCATTCCTCCATCTCCTGCCGATCGTCAGTAACCTCCGCAACCCCGGGCGGATATACGGCGCCCTCCTTCCACTCCTCCTCTTCCTTGCCCTCTACGGGGCAGTCGTCCTCCATGAGCGAATGAAACAAGGTGGTGGGTTCGCCCTGACGGACGAGCAGAAGAAGCTCGTGATGTGGGGTGCCGCCCTCCTCGTTCTTGTCAAGCTCCTGGAACTGCCATACCAGGAAATGATCGGCGCAGAAACCCTCGTATCACTTATCGTTGTCGTGGCGTTTGTCGCCTTTCTCTGGTCCGGCAGGGGCTCGGAAAAGAACCTCCTGCTTTTCTTTTTTACAGCCCTCGCGGTCAATGCAGCAGTCATCATCGCTATCCTGCCGGTTGCACAGTCGCCCCTGCTCGTCCCGCTGCTGATCACCGGCCTGCTCCTGGCCGGGTTCTACCTTTTCGTGCAGAGATGCTCGCCCGGCAGCGGGAAATCGCGGCTCCTCTGCGGCATCCTGCTGGCCGGGATCTTCATCATGATGATAGGCAACATCGGTAACAGCTATATTAGTGTGTCCTCCCCGAAGCTTGAAGAAAGTCCTGCCCCCTCGATCATCCAGCAGGTGAGGGATCGTATCCCTGGAGACACTCCGCTTGTTGCTTACGAAACGGGCGTTCCTATCTGGCACATGGACTTCACCTACTGGGACATGGTAAATGGCATCCAGGCTTTAAGCGTCTATTCCGCCACATACCTCAAGACAATGCCACAATTGACCTATACCCTTGGCAATGTCACGTATTTTACCCCAAATTACATCGTGGACACTCAGTACCGCGAAAACGGGAAAGTTAACATCCCTAATGTAACCTTCGCGGTGCAGAATATTTCCGTGTACATTCCCGAACATGTCCTGCCTACCGTTTTTGCTCTGCGCGGAGAGGAGATGATACCGCTCACGCTCGTGAAGTACTCGCCAGGAGAGGTTATTGCATCGGGAGACCTCCAACGCGGTGACGTCGTTGTCCTGAAAGAGAATTACTACAAGGGCTGGAAGGTTAACGGGGCTGACGCCATTGCCGCAGGCACCGTGGGCAGTATCCAGCTGGTCAACGATAGCAGCCCGGT
>NZ_PIZH01000463.1 GCF_002835825.1 Methanoregula sp.
TTGGTCAGGAAAGGGGACGGGATAACCGAGTTCCTAAGAAATCCTTTGTGTAATATCGGAGTTATGCGCGACACCCTCGGTAAAAACAACGGGGAATTCCGGGTTGAGGGCGGCAACCATTGATACGGTTCGTCGTGCAATGGACGCATGGAGTCCGGCGATGATTGCATCACGGGACACTCCCTGGTGGAGCAGGCTGATCACCTCTGATTCGGCAAAGACCGTGCACATTGCGTTGATCCGGTGCGGCTCGGCACGGGAAGCGGGTGATCCGAATTGTTCAACCGGTACTCCCAGTGCCCGTCCCATATTCGAGAGGAATCTCCCGGTGCCCGCTGCGCACTTGTCATTCATCACAAAATCTTCGACATATCCTTCGGCTGATAAACGAATTCCTTTGGCATCCTGCCCCCCGATATCTATCACGAATTGGCATCCCGGCACAAGGTGAAACGCACCTTTTGCATGGGCAGCGATCTCCGTACAGGTGAGTGTTGCGATTTTCAGGCAACGGCGCCCGTACCCTGTCGTTGCGATGATCTTTGGCGGGGCGGAAAGTCCGGCATCTGAACTGGTTTTCAAAAGAAGGGCCAGAGCGGTTGCTTCAACATCCCAGGAAGCATCCGTCATTCCCGCAACATACGAAGATCCGTTGTAAATCACGGCCTTGATTTGGGTCGAGCCCAGATCAATACCAGCAACGGTTCCGGCATCATTTCGTCGTGAATCATCCTGATGCATGCGTTCCCCGATTGGACTATGGTGTGTATTTCTATTCTGTTCTCTTTGATTTTAAGGTAGAACATACGGCATTAAAAAAAATGTTCCATCACAGATCCCGCTGGGGAGTCAGATCGCAGCCGGTGCATGGCAGGCACATGGTCTGTGCAACCCGGACATCGAGCCCGTGGCGTTCGAGAGCGGATTTGTTGAGCCGTGCAAGGAGCATGAGGCGGTACCCTGACGGGCGGTCCACGGCGATCTCACCTTTCCTTAAGGGATGCGGCGAGATCGGGCGCAGGTTGGGGATGACTCCCATTGAGGTAAGAGTCTCGATTCCCTCCTGAACGCACGCGTCAGTCTCACCAAGGCCGATGATGAAGTTCGAGGATACCCGGTTCTTCCCGAAAACCCGGACTGCGTTTTCAAGAGAAGACAGGATATAATCCAGCGAGAGCCCGGGACAGACCCGTTCAAAGATTGCACGGTCCATTGTCTCGACATTGTACTTTATCTCAATGGCTCCTGCCGCATGGAGATCTTCGGTAGATGTTGCAGTCGGGTAGACCGAGACGCCGATGGGCAAATCGAATTGTGCTGCAAGATGCCGGACGACCTCGGCCATGTACCCGGCCTCTTTTTCCGGGGATTCTGCGACCCCGCTGGTCAGGGAGATGGCCCGTACCGTCCCCCGCGCCAGTGCAGCATCTACGAGCCCGGTGATCTCAGCAATCGTCTTTACATGCCCGTTCAGTTTCGGCACCGGGCAGAATTTGCAGTCAAAAATGCAGCGCTCACTGACCGTAATATAGGCATGTTCCGGGCAGGGGCAGAGCGGGATCTCCAATGTACCGTATGCAATGATCCTGCCCTCCTTCTGTACAAC
>NZ_PIZH01000018.1 GCF_002835825.1 Methanoregula sp.
GATCACACTCCTCGATGAATTCTCAAGAACGTTCTTCTTCTGCAGCTTCCGGTACCCCAGGTACAGGCCGAGCTTGATGAGGAGGAGGATCTCGAGAAGCGTGAGAAGGTCCGGGAAGTTGTTGAGAGCATACAGCCAGAACTGATCGAGCGGTGTTGCCGGCACCGGAGGTTCAACCTTCACGGTATCTGCCGGCATACCCATCTCCGCGCCGGGCGGGAGTGGCTCGACAATGTAATCTCCCGGCAGGGCTCCCGCGGGATAGAGGATGAGCAGGAGGCAGCCAAGCGCGAACAGAACGGTGTGCAGGCTGCCCCGGCAGAGTATCATATCCCGGTAATCTGCCACAAATCCATTAAATTCTTGTTATTTTATCTCAACTGAGCGATGTCTGGTACGAATAGGTTTCAGTCCCGCTCACCACGTGACCGTATACGGAGGATGGCCAGCTCCCGGGTGCAAGACCCCCGGCACGGGAAATTTTCAGGTTGATGCGCCCATCCGTAAAACCATCGGAAGAATCATAATACGTGCCGAGAATCCCGGACGGCGTCTCTATCGTGAGTGCCAGTGAGTTGGCGACGGATCCCCAGGAGAGGTAATGCGAAAAGGACGTCTTACCCGAAGGAACATACGTTGAATAATAGTCTCTTTGTCCCTGCGTGATTGTGGACACAGACCGGAGTGCAAACCCTGCAACCCGGGTGTCCTCGTCAATGGTCGAGACAACGTACCCGTCCTTTTCTTCGATAATCTTAGCCGATACCGCTGGTGCGAGAAGTGCTGCACCAAGCACAATCAGGATTGCTATCCAGTGAACCTTCATGGTATCACGGGAGAGCGTACGGGAAGGGGGTATATACCTTTTATCACCGAGTACCTTTCGCTTTCCTGCTCCGGAGCCCAAATTGAGGAGAACGTGCACGGGAGCGCAGGAAATGGAGAGAACGTGCAATCCCCCTGCCTGCAGGGATTCCCTGATGGAGAATACCCTGCCGGTTCTTTCACAGGCGGTTGCCATCAGTCGTCCCCACGCAAGAGTTGTTGCCCCCAATCCCATCCATGGTAAGATAAACACGGGGGGCAGTGAAACGTCAGTTAGTCCGCATAGCCCGTAATGATTTTAAGCGAGCAGGGGAGACAACTAGATCCTATGACCATTACCAAAGCACAGGAAGCGGAAATTATTGCCACCATGGAGCAGTACGCCTTGGCGTACCGGAAGAAAGACATCCAGGCATTCTCAGCGATCTTCTCCCCCGAGATCAGCGGGTTTGGCAGCGGGGCCGACGAGGTGATCCGGGATCATGCAGGCCTTCTCCGCCAGATCCGGCGTGACATGAGCCAGGCCGACGTGCATGCGGTCGAGTTCTCGGACCGGCAGATCTTCGGCGATGGCAGGGTTGCCTGGGTAACTTCTAAGAGTACGATGACCTTCTCTATCGGTGGGTCGGCAAAGCATACCCTCTTTGGACGGTCAACGATGGTGCTGAAAAACACCGGGAGCCGGTTGGTAATTGTACAGCTCCACTTCTCGCTGCCGTTTGGCGGCCAGTCAACAGGCCAGTCATTCCCCGGCGCGTAAGGCTCCAAAAAGACCAGTCATCTTTTTTCCCGCGGCAAAACCGGGATCATCCTCCTGGTTTTCCCTGTACGTGTTCTTCGGCACGGCGTATCCATGTGAGACCGGGCCGGCAGAGGAGGATGACAAGAACGCACGCGATCAGCGCAATAGCACCGATCTCCCATCCTGCTGATGACGGTGGCAGGAGAATGACGCGGAAGATACTGCGCCAGTCAAAGACAAAGAACGCGGCAAGGAAGAGGAGGGCATACCGGACCGGCCGGGAATCACCGGCAATGATCACATTTGCCCGGGGGAGGATACGGAAGAAAAGGATTCCCAGGAAAAGAAGAATGAGAAGTGTCCCCGGGAAGAACAACACCCACGGGGAGAGACCAAGCCCGTGGTTGATATTCCCGATGTCGCCATTACTGGCAAACGCCCGCAGGGGCATATAGGCAATGAGCTCCATCAGGTTTACGATGATGAACCAGAAGACAAGATGGAACGCCCACTTCCTCCGGACCAGGAACGGCGAGAGAAGAAGCCAGAGGCCGGCAATGACTACAACCGCGTGGAAAACGAGCGGCATGACCGCGATGACCGCTGCATCGGCACCAAGCCCGGCATTGAACAGATCGGAATACGAGACACCCTCATCCCAGCCGTCCAGCGTCAGCGGATTGCCCCAGACGATCGCGAGCGGATCCTGCATCCTTCCCAGGAGAAAAGCCGTCGTGCTGTGGATATGCTCGTGGATGATGACGATCGCGGACTGAAAGAAAAAATACGTTGCCGCTGCAATCATGGCATAGACGATGCCGTCGCGGATCCCGGTCTGCCCGGCCATAAATACCGTCACCAGCCAAGACAAAATAATCATTGTGGTTTTATCCCACGGGTCTTAATCCGGCCCGCAAAAGGACAAAGTAGTACATCGGCATACATCTCTATCGCAATCCCATGGAAAAGAAGTCCATTCTCATTGTCGAAGACGAGGCGGTGTCGGCACTTGACCTGTCGAATATCCTGAAAAATCTCGGGTACCAGGTAGCGGATATCGTCACTACAGGTGAAAAGGCAATTGCAGCCGCAGACGCACTGCACCCGGATCTCATCCTGATGGACATCCACCTGGCAGGCAAGATGACCGGTATCGAGGCAGCGGTGAAGATCCTCCGGAACCATGCCGTACCGATCATCTATCTTACGGCTCACTCGGAGCCGGATATTGTAAGGGAGGCCACGATCACCCGGCCCTACGGGTATATCATCAAACCGTTCACGGAACGCGAGCTCCAGACCGTAATCGAGATTGCACTCTATAAGGCGGAACTGGACCGGGAGTACCGGAAGGAACATGCCCGTCTGGAGGGCTGGGTCCGGCAGCAGACAGAGGACCTGAAGCAGGTAAATGAAGCTCTCGCTGCAAGCGAGCGGAAGTACCATGAGTTCATCTCCCTCCTTCCGGAGATCGTTTTTGAGTGTGACCTTGCCGGGAACCTGACCCTGGTGAATGAGAACAGCCTGCAATTCTTCGGATATACCAAAGAAGACCTGAAACGCGGGCTCAACCTGTTCAACCATATTGTTCCGGAGGACCGGGACCGGGTAAGGCAGGGCATCGGCAGGATTGCCGGCGGGGGCAAAACAACCGGGACAGAGTATACCGCTATGCTGCGGGACGGCACACGGTTCCCGCTCCTTGTGTACACGACACGGGTAATCGAAAATGGCCGCTGCACGGGGATCCGGGGCATCCTTGTCGACATCTCCGAACAGAAAAATGCCGGGCAGGCAATGCAGCAGGTCATAAAAAAACTGGGGATCCTCAACAGCATCACCCGGCACGATATCCTCAATAAACTGACCTCCCTCTCCTGTTTTCTTACCCTGATCAGCGAGGGTGGGCCCGACACGATGAGGAAGGACTATGTTGTGCAGTGCACCGCGATCGTTGCAACCATCAACCGCCAGGTCGAGTTCATGCGCGATTACCAGGAGATCGGTATCCGGTTGCCGGTCTGGCAGGACCCGGCTGCCATCATCCGCTATGTGGCAGAGGTGAATTATGCTCCGGACCTCACGATACAGGTCTCGGATCCGGGCTTTGAGATCTTCACCGACCCGCTCTTCGAGAAAGTGATCGAGACCTTCATCGACAATGCCATCCGGCACGGGGAACACGTAACGACCATGACGTTCTCTGTCCGGGAAGAGGAAAGCGAACTTCACATCACCTGCGAAGATGACGGCGCCGGCATCCCTGCCGGAGACAAGGAACATATTTTCGAGAAGGGATTTGGCAGGAACACCGGCCTTGGCCTCTTCCTTGCCCGGGAAATCCTTGATATCACCGGCATTATTATTCGTGAAACCGGAGAATACCAGAAAGGTGCCCGTTTCGAGATTATTGTGCCAAAAGAAGCCTACCGGAAGGGATCTTTGGCATCCTCCCGTTCCGGCACCTGATACAGTTACCCCTATACAACACTAAAATTACGGTTTTTCCTGCTTTTTCCCGCTCCGTTCATTTTCACGCCCCGTGCCTCACCTATATCTCCCGCGTGGCAGACACAGAGGGGAGAATTTATGCTCTTGTCCGAAATCCTCATCGCAGTTGCCGCGTTCCTCTCCGGCATCGTGGTTGCGTACCTCTTCTTTCGTGCCCGGGTCGGCATATTCGAGGAGCGGGCAAGAAACGATCTCGAACGCTGGAAGCAGGAATGCACAGAGGCGATCCGGAAGGACTCCGTCAACCGTTCGCGCTCAACCCTGAAAGGAAAGATCGCGGAACAGATGGCTCCGTACCTCCCGGGATTTCCCTACTCTGCTGCGGATGCCCGTTTCATCGGGAGCCCGGTCGATTTCATTGTCTTTGACGGGTACTCAACCGCAAAAGACGGGGATTGTGGGGAGGTCAGCGTTGTGCTGGTTGAAGTGAAACAGGGGAAAGGGAAGCTGACCCGCGGGGAGTCGCTGGTCCGGAGGGCTGTCGAGGGGGGCAGGGTCAGCTGGAAGACGGTAACGATACAAAACGAGGATGTCGGATCTGACTAAAAAATTGTGAGGGGAGAGGATGGATGTTCACCGGAAAAACCGGAAAGTCGGACCTCTCATTCCGGCTTATGCCGGGGTCATGATGTTCAGGCGTGTCCGGCAATGACGGCAGGAGGCGACCCGGGACTTCTTGAAATGATCGCGGGGCGAGTTGTTGACGATGATGCTTTCGGCTGCACATGCGGGGCAGGTGAACCGGATCACATAACCGGTGCGGGTGCCCCGTATCTCGGGATACGGTTTCTGGATTGCCATAGTCTTGAGGTAACAAAGATGAGTATTCTCTCTGGTTCCCGCATTATCGGGGAATGTCCGGAACGGTTATCAGAAAAGGTCTTGCGGAGTACAGAGCGGGCAGGGGATCTCTTTTAGTCCTGCACGGATCGCGGGTGTCAAAACCGATAATGAGTGTATACCTATAGGTACCCGGAGTAAATACAATGATGGGCCGGGATCTCAAAAACTGGTCCTGAATACATAGTTTCAACAGATCAACCGCCATTGAGACAGGTACCACATGGTTGCCCGTATGAGGTTATGTTCCAGGGTTCCCTGCGTTTTTCCAGCGATGGATATGATACCCCCGGGTATCCTGAGATCTTTTTTCCCCTGCCGGCCTGAGATACAATTCCCCGGGCGGAAGGTGCAGGCAGGACAGCACCTGCCGGGTCGTGCGCCATGACCTCCCTGTGGAACTGGTTGCTGGGAAGATCGGAGATTTTGCGTTCCCGCCCCTGGGACCTGACCGAGATTGTTCCACTCTCTGAACGGCTGTGGTTCCGTCTGCTTCTCATCGCGCTTGGCATACTTCTGCTTGTCGCAGTATTCCTGATGCTCTGAGGGGAGACGTAAACCCTGCAGCCATAACCCTGCAGGTTCCCCAGATACCGGATCGGTTCCGGTAAAAACAGGTCTTATTAAAAAAGGGGGATTATCGCCGCACGCAGAAGAACCCGCCGCGGAGGTGGTTCTTTATGTAGATCTCGCAGGCCTGACAGAAGCATCCCATCATCTTCATGTCTGTTGCTGACGAGGGACCACGGGCACAGAAGAGCTCGGTGGGCTGGTACTTGTCCAGGCAGTGGTGCTTGGCATTCGGGCACCGCGTGCAGTAGTTCCTGCAGATCTTCCGGTTCTCTTCGGTATCCTCGATGACGGGTTTGCTGGATTCAAACATGATGGAAAAGGTGGGAATCCAAGGATATTAGATCTTTTTGTTTTTTCTCCCGTCATCCATCATGCAGTACAGGGACAAGTCCTCGCCCGGTGCAATGTGTACGGGGCTTATTCTGCATGGAGCGATCCTGCGTCGTGCGGAAGGAAACACCTATGTGCCATTGCCGTGAAGTTATCCTGCAGGATGAAATGATCATGGTTGCACTCAACAGCGAGGTTACGGAGTCCCTTGAAGGGACAAAGATTGTCTTTTTTGCAACGGCGTCAAAGAACGGGATCCCCAACGCGGTGCCGGTGGGGGCATTCAAGCTCCTTGACGATGCAACGCTCCTCATCTCCGACCAGTTCTTCAACAAGACATTAGCGAACATGAAAGAGAACCCGAACGCGGCGGTCACCTGGTGGGGGGACAAGGGAGGATTCCAGGTGAAAGGGACCGTGACCATCCACACGGACGACAAGGTCTTTTCAGACGATGTTGCCTGGATGAAGGAGCTCCGACCCCAGCTGAAACCCAAGTCCGCGGTTGTCCTGAAAGTGACCGGTGTCTTCAGCATCAAGCCCGGGGCTGATGCCGGCAAAAAGATCCTCTGATTTTTTTTATATCCCTCCGCCGGGCATGGTTGAGATCCTGTCCCGGATCACCATCTTTATTATTAGGCACACCCTAACTAATTTCGATCGGAGCATGGACGAGACAGAGGAGCAGCTGTTCGAAGCATTAGGCGGGCTGCTGAAGATCAAGAACGAATGTTCCTGCTCTGTCTTCTCCGAATGCGGCCTCTCCGATATGACCGTAAAGCAGATCGCGTACCTGAAAGTGATCAATGAACAGGGCGAGGTCACGTTCAGCAGGCTCGCCGAGCTCACCGGGACGTCAAAGCCCACGGTGACCGAGATGATCAACCGCTGCGTCCGGATGGACTGCGTGTACCGCGAGCCGTGTCCCGATGACCGCCGGATCCAGTATATCCGGCTCACGGACAAGGGCCGGATGATCGCCAGGGCCGAACAGGCGGCCCTTCTTCGGGTTGCTGAACGGATGCTGGATGCGCTCGATGACCAGGAACGGGATCTGCTTGTCAGGATCCTGCGGAAAGTCCGGTAATTTTTTTCGCCGGAAGAAAAGTTAGGTAAATTCGAACTAAATGATTGAGGAAACAATGCAAACGACAACAACAGATGCACCTGAAGAGACGCTGGTGATACCGCTCTTCGAGCTGGTCGTCTACCCCCAGACACAGACAAAATTCGGGGTGGACAGGACAACCGGAGACTTACTCCTGAAAGCAGAAGGAGCAACCGGTGCCGCCCATGCGGTGGCACTCACCGTCAGGAGCGGTGTCAGGGCATCCGAACTGACTGCCGGGTCCCTGTATAAGACCGGAAACCTGCTGGAGGTGGTGCACGTAGAGCCATCCGACGATGGCTATATCATCTGCGCAGAGGTCGTGGAGAGGGTGACCGCTCTTGCGATAACAGAACGGGAGGGGCGGTTTTATACCACCTACCGGTCCCTGCCGGATGAACAGGACATCGAGAAAGAGTTGCAGGAGCGGATCCTCACCGACATCAAGCTCACCATCCACGAGACGAGCAGCCGGTTCTCGGGATCCGAGCAGTTCACGCGGCCGATCGACAGCATGGACTCGATCGACCAGGTACTGGGCTTCGTCATGCCCTTCCTCCCGGTCAGTGTTGAGGAGAAGCAGGCGCTTCTCGAGATCTCGTCAGTCCGCCAGCGGTACATCACGTTCCTCGAACTCCTGATCCGGACACGGGACACGATCGCGATCCGGATGGAGATGGCAAAGAAGGTCTCCGACCGGGTCGGCAAATCCAACCGCGAGGCCATGCTCCGCGAGCAGATGCGGGTGATCCGTGAGGAGCTGGGCGAAGAGGACGGCCCGGCTGCAGACAGCGGGTACCGCGAGCGCATCGTGCAGTCGAAGATGCCGGAGGACGTACAAAAGAAGGCACTTTCAGAGGTCAGAAAACTTGAGACGGGCGGGCCGCAGAACCATGAGAGTTCCGTGATCCGGAACTGGCTCGATCTGTTGCTCGACCTTCCCTGGACTACAGAGGAGAAGAAGAGCATTGACATCAAAGAGGCACGGAAGGTCCTGGAGAGCCACCACAACGGCCTGGAGAAGGTGAAGGAGCGGATCATCCAGCACCTCGCAGTCATGAAACTCAAGAAAGAGAAGCAGGGGTCCATCCTCCTCTTCTCCGGACCGCCCGGTACCGGCAAGACGAGCCTTGGGAAGAGCATTGCCGAGGCGCTGGGCCGGAAGTACGTCCGGATCAGCCTTGGCGGCGTGCGGGATGAGGCCGAGATCCGGGGCCACCGCCGTACCTATGTCGGGGCGCTGCCGGGCAGGATCATCCAGGGCATCCGGAAGGCCGGGACACGGAACCCGGTCTTTGTCCTGGACGAGATCGACAAGCTGGCCTCATCCTATGCGGGCGACCCGGCCAGTGCACTCCTCGAAGTCCTTGACCCGGAGCAGAACAGCACCTTCTCGGACCACTACCTCGAGGTCCCCTACGACCTCTCGGATGTGCTCTTCATCGCAACGGCCAACACCCTGGCAACCATCCCGGCACCGCTCCTCGACCGGATGGAACTGATCCCCATCTCGGGATACACCAAGAACGAGAAGTTCGCGATTGCAAAGGACCATCTTATCCCGGCAGTGCTTGCCGAGCACGGCCTCGATGCCGATACCCTCCGGTTCGATGACGACGCCCTGAAAATGATCATCGACAAGTATACCCGGGAGGCCGGTGTCCGCTGGCTCCGGAAGCAGCTGGCGAAAGCAGCACGCTATGTGTCGGAAAAGATCGTTGAAGGGGTGACAGAGAAGCCCTTTGTGATAACGGTGGAGAACCTGGGGGAGGTCCTGGGAAAGGAGCTGATCCGCCAGGAGGTAATCCGGAAAGAACCGGTCCCGGGCGTTGTCACGGGGCTTGCCTGGACTCCGGTCGGGGGCGAGATCCTCTTTATCGAGGAGACGTTCATGCCGGGCACCGGAAAGCTCACGCTCACCGGCCAGCTGGGGGACGTAATGAAGGAGTCGGCGACCATCTCGCTCTCCCTGATCCGGTCCCGGCTTGCCGGGCAGCAGACAGGATTCGACTTCATGACAAGCGACATCCACATCCACGTGCCCTCCGGTGCAACGCCCAAGGACGGCCCGTCAGCGGGAGTCACGCTCTTTACCGCGCTCGCGTCGCTCATCACCGGAAAGACGGCTGATCCAGAACTTGCCATGACCGGGGAGATCACGCTTTCCGGGGCAGTCCTTCCGGTGGGCGGGATCAAGGAGAAGGTGCTCGCAGCCCACCGTGCGGGGATAAAAAAAGTGATCCTCCCGCGGGAGAACCTCCGCGACCTGGAGGACGTGCCGGAAGACGTGCGGGCGGATCTCGCGTTCGTGCCGGTGGACTCGGTCGAGGACGTGCTCCATGAAGCGCTCGGCATCACCCTCTCTCGTTCCCTGGGCCGGCATCCCGCAAACAGCGCAGTCCCGGTCCAGAATACCTGAACGTACCCTTACCCTTTTTCTCTTGAGAGCGCGTGGGCACTCTCACAAGAGACCTCCGTTCTCCTGTTTTTTAAAAAACGGCCCCCCGTACCAGGGCCGGTTACTGCTGCTGGCAGAAGTGCCCGATGACCAGGCTGTGCCGGGCGAAGAGCTCGCAGGCAGGACAGAAGCATCCTGCTTCTTTCCTGTGGGGTGCGCCCGATGTCCCGCGGGAACAGAAGAGCGCGACGGGTTGGTACTTGTCCAGCAAGTTCTGTCGGTAACTTGGGCAGGCGCCGCAGTACTTCATGCAGATCTGTTCATTCAGAGGGGAGTCCTCCACCTTTGTTGTGTCAGGTTTCATCATAATGGATGGATAGTGCGATCCGGGATAAGAGGTTTCTCCCACCGGGTCCAGGAACATGAGGCCCCCCTCCGCCCCATCATGCCGGCTTCTTTGCCCGCATCAGCGAGGCACCGATCCCAAGAACAGAGAGTGCGGTAAAGAGGTAAAAGGCATACCGGAGGCTCGTGAGGAACTGCGAATAGAACTCCGGTGTGATCTCCACGCGCCCGAGAACGAGCGCAAAGAGCATCATCGCAATCCCCATGGAGAGCATCTGTCCGATGACCCGCATGGTGCCGTTCATGCCGGACGCAACGCCATACTGCCGTTTTTCGACAGCGCTCATGATGGCGTTGATGTTCGGGGACGAGAAGAGGCCGAGGCCTGCGCCGAAGATAATGAGGCAGATGACAATATACCAGAGGGGCGTTGATTCGGACAGGAAACTGAGCAGGAAGAGCCCGATGGCACCGAGCCCCATCCCGGACGATGCAACGATCTGCGGATCGATGCGATCGGAAAGCCTGCCGGCCACGGGAGAGACCAGCGCCATCGCTGCCGGCTGGATGATCAAAACAAGCCCGGCTAATTCCGGGGAGAAGCCCTTGGTGTACTGGAGATCGAGACTTAAGAGAAAGGTCACGGCATAGGTTGCGCTGTAATTGATCAGTGCGGCGAGGTTCGAGAAGATGAAGACCCGGTTTGTGGAAAAAAGGTGCATGTCAAGGACCGGAGACGGCGTCCGCGTCTCGTACCAGACAAAGACTGCCCCGAGGACCAGGCCGGCGGGGATGAGGACAAAACCCGCCGTGCCCGGCACTTCCGAGAACCCGTACATCAGGGCAATGAGGGAGAGCGCATACAGTACCGACCCGGTGAGGTCAAAGGACTCCCCCGCGCACTCCGCCCATTCGCCGTCAAGTTTCGTTACAATAAGGAGACAGGCGATGATCCCAAGGGGGATGTTGACAAAAAAGATGCTCCGCCAGCCGAAGTAATCGGTGAGGAGTCCGCCGAGCAGGGGCCCGGCCATGAGTCCGACAAAAACTGCCGTGACATAGATCCCCAGCGCCTTCCCGCGTTCATGCGGGGGAAAGACCGAGGTGAGGATGGCGATGCTGGTACCATAGATGAGGGCGCCACCGAACCCCTGGAGTGTCCGTGCCAGGATGAGCAGGGCCGTGGTCGGGACCATCGTTACGAGAAGCGAGGCAATGGTAAATACCGCGATGCCGTACAAAAAGACCCGCTTCCTGCCATAGATGTCTGCAATCCTCCCGAACGGGACAAGGAAGATGGCTGCAGCGAGGAGATACGCGGTCGAGATCCATGAGAGCGAGACCGCGTCCATGTGGAACTCGTCACTGATGGACGGGAGCGCGATGTTGACTGCCGAGCCGTCAAAGGGCGTGATGAAACCGGCCAGCAGCGCGATGAAGAGCACAGTATAGCGCAGGGAGCGGGAAGGCGTGATTCCCTTGGACTGGACCGGTAACGGCAAGAGGATCACCCGCTCCCGGGATCCGTCGCTTCCCTTGAGGGAGAAAACCGCTCAAGGTAACATTCTCCCGAGGAAAGGCTCGTACCGGGGGCAAGTTCAAGAAGGAGAGATGAGGCATGGTCATGGCAGACATACGCAGTGCAACACCCAAAGGACTCAACGCCAATCGCGTCCTTCCCGCATCGTGCACACTTCTTTTCTTCGGCCATGGCTATACTCCGGTTTTGCATGTCAGATACATGAGTCTTTGTGGTCTTTTGCATGGCCAGCCCATGGATTATGGTAGGAAACGGGAGACTGCGAAAATAACCGCACTCATCGCCACGTATATTTCCCCAACAGATAAAACCGGAAGTATGAAAAAAGAATTCCTCTCCGCAGGGATCCGCATATCCCTCATCATTGCAACTCTCCTCGTGGCAGGCTGTACCGGCCCTGCCGGTTACCCGGTCTCATCCCCGGGGGAGACCTCCATCGTCACCCCTTCGCCATCACCCGGCGCTACCGGGACGCCGGGTGATGCCGGGTCGGTTGCCAAAGCAAACAACCTGTTTGCCTTTGACCTCTACCCGGCCCTTGCCGTGCTACCGGATACTGCCAACAGGAACCTCTTTTATTCCCCGTTCTCCCTGTCAACCGCCCTTGCGATAACCGGTGAAGGGGCAAACGGGAAGACCGCAGATGAGATCTTTTCCGTTCTCCACCTCCCAAAGGACCCCGTTACCCGTCGCACCGGGTTTGCCGGTCTGAACGCAAGACTCAACAATGCCAGTGCCGACTACACACTCCGGACCGCAAATGCGCTCTGGGCAGAGAAGACCTATGCGTTCCTCCCGTCCTTTACCGGGACTGCCCGCCAGTACTATTCCGCTGAAACCACGAACCTGGACTTTTCAAGGGCTCCGGAGGAATCACGGTCAACCATCAACAACTGGGTTGAGGAAAAGACCGAGAAGAAGATCCGCGACCTCCTTCCACAGGGAAGCATCACTCCCCTGACCCGCCTCGTTATAACGAACGCGATCTACTTTAAGGGAACCTGGGCCCGGCAGTTCGATGCGAATCTCACAGGAGATGCGGATTTCACCACCTCTTCAGGACAGGTCATAAAAGTCAGGATGATGCAGGACAGGGGAGAAGACGCGAAATACTGGTATGCTGAAACCGCCGATCTCCAGTACATCGAACTCCCGTATTTCCAGAAAACAGGAAAATCGCTGTCCATGGCCGTCCTGCTGCCGAAAGGAAATGACCTCAGCCCTGCAGAAGCTGCCCTTTCTGAGAGCAACCTTTCAGCACTCAAACAGAGCGCACAGCACCGGACGGAAGAGGTGTACATCCCGAAATTCCGCGTCGAGACCGGGAATACGCTGGCCCTTATCCAAATCTGAAA
>NZ_PIZH01000464.1 GCF_002835825.1 Methanoregula sp.
CGATCGCTTCGAACCAGCGCCCTTCGGCTGTCCGCATCGGCTCGATATCCGGGGAAAAAAGTTTCTTCCTCTCAATCTTGTTCATGTGCCGCGTGGCATTGATGGCGATTGCCGCAGTGGGTTTGAAATGCCGGAAATTGGAATTGAGCCACGGGATCATGATTCGTGGTAAGAATCTCTGCCGCAATAGTAATTAACCATCCGGATGTGCCGGACTTAATAAAAAAAGTGCCGGGAAAATCCCGGCGCAGACGTAACGATTTTGTCAGCAATACCGTTAGTCGAGCAGGGCGCCCATGGCTTCGTCGTACCGGGCAGTCATGACGTAATCGATACCCGAGACGCCGGCTGCTTCCTCGGTCAGGGCCATCAGGTCGTCGCGGCTGATGGTGGACAGGTTGAAGTTCCTGCTGCCTGCCATGAGCTGCTGGAGGCCGGTCCTGAACTTGGATGCGTGCGTGTAGATACCGACTGCACCCATGGGGATCTCCTTCATCTTGGTGCCGTACTTCTCCTTGAGTTCTTCGTAGCAGACGAAGATCTCCTGCATGCTGTTGCCGTACTTGGACACGGACTTTGGCAGTTCGCCGTCCTTGATCCACTTCTCGATGTTCTTGCCCACGAATCCGGGGATCATGAGGGCACGGCCCATGCAGACCGCCTTGAAGTACGGGCTGCCCATAGCGAGCGCCTTGAAGACGCCGGGCTCGTCTGAGAACCCGCCGGCCATGGCGAGGTCGGGGACGCGGTAGCCCTTCTTCTCGAGCTTGGTGGCGAACTCGTACGTGAGTGCCTGCAGGTAGAACGTCGGGATACCCCATTCGTTCATCATCGGCCACGGGCTCATGCCGGTACCGCCGGGTGCACCGTCGATCGTTAAGAGGTCGATCTTGGCTTCCGAACAGTAGCGGAGTGCCATTGCGAGCTCGACCATGGAGTACGCACCGGTCTTTAATGTCACACGCTTGAAACCGATGTCGCGGAGCCGGTCGATCTCTTCAAGGAACCCTTCCTTGGTGACAAAGCCGAGGCGGGAGTGGCGCTCGAATTCCTTGATGGCGCCGGCCTTGAAGGCTGCCTGGTTCTCCTTCGTGGTCGGGTCGGGGAGGACGATGTAGCCGCGCTTCTTGAGCTCGATGGCGCGCTCAAGGGTCTTGACCTTGATCTCGCCGCCGATGCACTTTGCGCCCTGTCCCCACTTGAGCTCGATGGTGTCGAGGTTGTGCTTGCTTGCAACGTACTCGGCAACACCGAGGCGGGTGTCCTCTACGTTCATCTGGACGAGGATTTCACCGTACTTGTTGTGGAATTTATTGTACGTGTTGATCCGGCGGTCCATCTCGGGAGATGCCGTGACCTTCTTCTTGGAGTCAAGCTTGAGGCCCGGATCGATACCGCAGACGTTCTCACCACAGACAAGGGTGATACCGGCAATCGCTGCACCGACAGCGAAGTGCTCCCAGTTTGCCCGGGCAATCTCGGTCGATCCGAGGGCACCGGTAAAGATCGGGACCTTCATCTGGACTTTCTTGGACCAGCCGTACTCGGTCTCGGTATCAACGGAGGAGAAAACCGCTGAGTCCGGGTCGGCCTTGGTTCCCTTG
>NZ_PIZH01000465.1 GCF_002835825.1 Methanoregula sp.
GAATCGAACTTGTCATCCGATGAAAAGAGATCGGTCCCGCAGCATACGCACCGGTACAGCCCCTTCCCGTGCCAGTCATGGTATTTTCCCGCGAACGCGTACTCGGTCCCTTTCTTCCGCGCCACCTCGTACTGCTGTGGTTCAAGGAGCCTCTGCCATTCTTCATCGGTTTTTTCAACGCGCTCCATGTCCTCGAAGGTCTTCTTCGTCGCGTTGTATATGCGGATGGTCTTTTTTGCATCACTCATGGATTTTTCCCTTGATTTGTACCGGCCTTCCCCAGATTCAGGAGGGCCGGTTACATCTTCCCGGTCGCATCAAGGCTTCCGATGACTGCCAGGACCTCCCGGATATCCGGGACCGAGTGGATCGGGTAGAGCCGGAAGAACACCATACGGTGCGATTCATCGAGAAGGATGTTCGCCCGCTCGGAGATGCCGTTCTTCTCCCGGAAGATCCCGAACTGCTGCGCCACCTTCCCATGGGGCCAGAAATCGGCAAGGAGCCGGGTCTTTTGGATCCCGATATTCTCCACCCACGCCCGTTTCGACTGGAGGGAATCCACACTGATTCCCACGGCGACCGTGTTCAGGTTCCCGAACTCCGCAGAGTGCTCTTCCAGCGACAGCATCTGTCCCTTGCAGGCAGGCGTCCAGGCAAGCGGGTGGAAGGAGAGCAGTACGCGCTTCCCCTTTGTCTGCGAGAGCCGGAATTCCTTCCCGTACTGGTCGTTCAGCCCGAAGTCTTCGGGAACTTCGCCCATTGCAGTCATTTTCCGTTCATGCTCCTGTACCTACCAGCACATATTCCGCCGGAAATAAAAATGGTTTGCCAGCAGGGTCGCGGTCTTACGGATATTTGAATGCCCTGCAGAAATGCCCGATGACGTGAAGGCGCTCCCGGGGCTACGGCTGATGCCTCAAAGAACTTCGGGAAATTCTTCCCGTCCTTGCGGTTCTGATGAACCACTCAGACTTTGCAGTCGAAGAATTCCGTTGAATTCTTCTCCGGATCCTTTATCGCAGCCTGAAAATGCTGCTGCATTTTCCCGGGCCTGCCATGCCGTTGGCGGTGGCAGCACCCTCATGGTGCGATAGTCTGCTCATGGTGTTTATGAAAAATACTCCATAGATCCACAAACAGGTAAGAAATGAATGAGGATTTCTACCGGACCGGAAAAATTATACCGTGAATTTTTTCCCGCAGCTGAAAGCTTTTCCGGCACTGGCCGCCATCGTAAAATATTCCACCTGCAGCGGATCATACGCAAAGGGACGGAGTTTTGAACGGTCCGGCTTCCCCTCCGCGTCAAGAACCGATTCATCGGTTTTCAGGTCAAGGATGGTTCCGATGAACTGGGTGTGGGCCCCGATCTCTGTAACTGCCGAAACCCGGCACTCGAGAATGACCGGGAACTCCCCGACATACGGGGCGTCTACCGCTGACGCTTTCACGGGAGTCAGGCCGGTGGCGGCAAACTTATCGGTTGTTTCCCCGGAAGCGATCCCGAAAAAGTCAGCCTCGCAGACATAATCCGCAGAGGGGATGCTTATCGTGAACTCCCGTTTCTCCATCAGGTTCGGGTACGTGTACCGGGACGG
>NZ_PIZH01000466.1 GCF_002835825.1 Methanoregula sp.
GGTCGAGGGCATGAACATCGGCGGCACCCAGGTTGTCGACGGAGTGTCGTTCACCATGACCCCTGCACTCCATTCGACCTTTATCGCGGAAGCCGGCGAGGGGTTCTCTGGGGGTGCACCGGCGGGTTTCGTAATCGGCATGGATGGCGTGAAGGTCTATCACGCCGGCGACACCGGACTCTTCTCCGATATGAGACTGATCGGGGAACTCTACCATCCCGATGTAGCGCTCCTCCCGATCGGGGGGAGGTACACGATGGGGGTTGCCGAGGCCATGATGGCGGCTAATTTCATCGGCGCAAAGATCGTCATCCCTATCCATTACAATACATGGGACCGGATCAATGCCGATCCGGTTGTCCTGAAAACCGGTATTGAACGGACAACCGACCTTACGGTCAGGATCCTGGCGCCGGGCGAAAGCATCGAGATCGCCCCCTCATGATTTTTCCTTTGTTCGGCAGAGGCGGAGGTATTAATAATACCCATACATACTATGTGCTATATTTTCCGGGCCGGGTGAGAGATGGCAAACTGCCCAAAGTGCGGTTCCAAGAATACGGAATGGACTGACTGCAAGACGGTCAACGACAAGACCATTGTCGTCTGCGTCTGCTCCGATTGTGGCCATACCTGGGAGCAGCCGCTGTAAGGGATGCCCCGAACCAGAGTAAAACCGATATTGTTTTGGTACCTGCTGCACAGTTGAATACAGGCGGAAATCATGGTTCTCCAGTTCCTGTCCATTCCTTTCGTCAATCTGATTCTCTGTATTGTAATTGTGATTCTGGGCTGTCTCTGCTACCGGAAGAGCGGGGAGAGACTACCGGTTTTTATCGGGGCAGCCTTCGGGCTCTTCGGTATCTCCCACGCAGCAACGCTTGCAGGGCTCGCCACGGCCTTCGAGTTCCCTCTGATCGTGGTCCGGACGTTCGCATATGTGCTCGTCATAGTGGCCCTCTGGCTTCACCTCAAGAGCAGCCTGATGCAGAAGGAGACGCGCCAGGCCTGGGTTGATTATTTCAAAAGCGAAACAGTTTCGGAAGAGAAAAAGTAACATGGACTGCAGTGAGTATTCATCAGCAGTCCCATTGTGGTCTTTTTTGTTGTCGGGAACCGGAATCAGCTGATTTTCTTTACTGCATCGTCACGATTTGCACCGATCGTGAAGATGCTGGTGAATCCTGCCATATCAAAGACCTTAAGGACCTGGGGACGGATCCCGGCAAGGGCAACTTTTCCCCCCGCCTTCATCTGGTCGCGGGTGACGACAAGCAGGACACGGAGGCCGGCACTGGCGATATACTCCGTTTTTGCAAAATCCAGCACAACCTTTGCGGGTTTCCCGGCAAGGAGGGTCTTGATCTCCGGTTCAATATCCGGTGCATTGTTTGCATCAAACCGCGGGGGCATCACGATAATGAGGGTATCATTCTCACGGGAGATTTCCAGTGCCATACGTATCAGCGTCTGAAGATATTTCCCGTGACCTGATAATATCGACGATATTGATCCGTGCGGTTATGCTGTGTTTGTCATGCCGGGGCGCAGGTATCCGACGCACTGCGCCCCCCCCCCAATCAGCCTGTTTCGGGTGTAT
>NZ_PIZH01000467.1 GCF_002835825.1 Methanoregula sp.
ACCTTCGATGTCCCCTCGGGAGAGACCTGGCTTGCCGCATCGGTCCTGCTTGGGATCATGGCCCTGCCCACGATCATCAGCGTTTCAGAGGATGCGATCAGTTCCGTACCCCACGAGTACAAGGAAGGTTCTCTTGCGATTGGGGCAACCCGGTGGCAGACCATCAGCCAGGTCCTCGTGCCGGCAGCGCTCTCGGGTATCGCCGCAGCCATCATCCTTGGGATCGGCCGGGTAGTAGGCGAGACCATGGCCGTGCTGATGGTTGCCGGGAATGCAGCCATCATTCCGGAGCCCATCTGGAACATCCTCTCCCCGCTCCGTACCCTTACGGCAACGCTGGGGATCGAGATGGGAGAGGTACCGGTCGGAAGCGAGCACTACAGCGCCCTCTTCGGGATTGCCGTTGTCCTGCTCATCATCACGCTCATCATCAACCTCTCGGCCGTCGCGATCCTCAACCGGCTGAAAGAGCGGCGGGTAACATCTTCCCGGCGAAAGCCATTCCTCTCACCGGAAACCCGGCATAAGATGGTTTTCATTGCCGAAATGCTCGTACTCGCGGCGGTACTCATCTTCCTGACATCGGTCTCCTGGTGGCTGGCACCGGTCGTCCTTATAGCCGGGGCCCTCTGGTTTGCCGGACGGCCGTTTTTATCGGAAAAGATCATCCAGAAAATTGCATTCGGTCTTGTCGGTATTGCTACGATCATCGTCCTTGCCATTCTCTGCATCATCCTTTCCGACATCGTTATCAACGGCCTGCCGGCACTCTCGTGGGACTTCCTCACCCAGCCGCCCCGCGACCTTGGCCGCGAGGGCGGGATCCTCCCGGCCATTGTCGGCACGCTGTACCTTGTTGCAGGTGCGATTGCCATCGCCCTGCCCCTTGGAGTGGGGGCGGCAGCTTATCTTGTTGAGTACACCCGCGAGGGCAGGATCACAAAGGTCATCCGGACCGGTGTCGATCTCCTCAACGGGACGCCCTCCATTGTCTTTGGCCTCTTCGGGTTTGCCTTCATTGTCCTCTACCTGAACGTGGGGGTTACGCTCCTTGCGGGCCAGATCACACTTGCCCTGATGGTTCTCCCGACGGTCATCAGGACAACGGAGGAATCGTTGAAAAGCATCCCTCATTCGCTCCGCGAAGGGAGCCTTGCGCTTGGGGCTACGAAGTGGCAGACCATCAGCCGGGTAGTCTTCCCGCCCGCAGTGCCAGGGATCGTAACCGGGGCCATCCTCTCCATTGGCCGGGCTGCCGGTGAGACTGCCCCGATCATGTTTACTGCTGTTGTCTTCTCGTCCCGGTTCCTGCCCGACTCTGTCTTCCAGCCGGTCATGGCGCTGCCGTACCACCTCTTCATCCTGGCAACCAACGTGCCCGGGTCGTCGATGAACAAATACGGGACCGCGCTTGTCCTGCTCCTGCTCGTGATCGGGTTCTATGCAGTCGCGATCCTGGTAAGAACGCATTTCCAGAACAAAGCACGGGGATAAATTATGTCCAAATCCGAAATGACAACCCCAAACAACGTAAACCTTTGGTTAAACGGGCACACTTCCCTTTATACGGTCCCGCTGAAAGCGCCGAATAACCAGGACA
>NZ_PIZH01000468.1 GCF_002835825.1 Methanoregula sp.
GGGTGTACGGGACTTCCTGCCGGTCGATCACGGACTTGATGAGCCGCTGGATGACAAGATCGGCGTAGCGCCGGTTGGGTGCCGTACCGTGCGTGTAATCCGTGACCGCAAGCGCGAAGTGTCCGATGGGGGTGCTGCCGGGCTGGAGCATGGCATATTCCCCCGGCCCCATCAGTTTGACAACCGTCAGCGAGAGGTCCGGGAAGCGTTCCGGGTCCTTCTCCCGCTGCCGGTCCAGGAACCGGGCAAGGGCTTTGACATCGGGCTGGTCCGGCAGATCCTCGCCAAGGGTTGCGGCGACAAGCACGATCCCATCCCAGTGCTTGGGCACCCGGACAATCCGCTCGATCCGGGGAACTCCTGCTGCCGAGAGGAACGCCATCATGGTCCGGTTTGCAGCAACCATGAACTCCTCGATGAGCGACCGGGCCGCGTTCTTCTCTACAAGGAGCAGGTCCCGAACCTCGCCCTTCTCGTACACTGCCTGTGCCTCGATTGTCTCAAGGTCCAGGGAGCCCTGCCCGGTCCGCTTCTGCCGCAGGCGCACTGCCGCCTCGTTCTGGAGCCAGACCTGGTCCGCGAGCCCGGGAATGATACTGACATTGTCGGGCTCAGGTACTTTTCCCTCAAGCCAGGCACCGACCTGCTCGTACACCAGTTTTGCCTTGTTCTCGACCAGCGCACGGGTGATCGTCCCGTACCGGATGTTCCCGTCAGGGAGGACCCAGTAGTCCACGACCATCGCAAGACAGTCCTTCCCCGGCAGGAGGGAGGTGATCCCTGCGGAGAGCTTCAGGGGAAGCATGGGGAACGTTGCCACGTCAAGGTAGATCGAAGCCCCATTGAGGGCCGCATGCCGGTCAGTCCGGGAGTTTTTCGGGACGCGGCTATCGACATCCGCAATGGCGACCTGCACGTGGATCTCGCCATTTGCCTCCTTTTCGCAATACTCCAGCTGGTCAAGGTCCATGGAGTCGAAGTTGTCGATAGAGCACCAGAGGAGAGCCCGCAGGTCTTGTGTGGAATGCCGTGGCCATTTCTGGTCACTTTCCTCCATGCTCCCGACCTCCCGCATCACGGCATTGGAAAACTGTGGCCGGAAACCGTACTTCTTCATGGCATCCCAGGCAATCGCCTCCATGTCAACTGCCGGGGCACCGCGTCGTGTTCGTGGCTTTCTGGTCATGGTTCGTGATCAAGACAGTGTGTCAGCTCTTCTCCCATATGTCCTGATCGGACCGGACAAGGGGGGCCGGGGCATTGTGGAATACCTCAAATTGTGTGCCATTTTTTCAATAAACTACCGGGAGGTTTACGGGAGATGGGGGGAAGGTGAAGAGGAGTTCACGCCGAAAAAACAGGAAGAAATTCATGGGCTATGATAATGGGGGATCGGGTCAGAGCATTCTGCCGCCGGAAAAATGCTAACAACGTGTTATGTGAGATTCCCACAATTTGTATGAACCCCCTCTTGCGCCACCAGTTCCCCCACAGGGGGGACGGGGCGCATGGCGATGTCCACCAATTATCTGGTCGGGATATGGGGAAGGTTTCTTATAAGGGTAATACAGAGGCATCGCCTGCGCCCCCGTGGGG
>NZ_PIZH01000469.1 GCF_002835825.1 Methanoregula sp.
CTGTTGTGATGATGGACAACGTTATGGTCGGGTCCCGTATGGCATTCTCTCCAAGATCCACATTTTTCAGGGTGGCAAGGAGAATCTCCTGGGGGGGGATGGCCTTCCGCTTACTGTCAATGAGGATAAGGCGGCGGTTGGTAAGAACAACCGTGAACGAGACGGACTTCACCTTGACGGTCTGGGCTTCGAGAACAATGTGTTCGTTATTATAGAGATCGGGATACGCCATGCAACCACGCTCCTATTACTATCTGAGGTATCCGGATACAATAAAGTGTCTGGAAGATAATCATCGTTTTCATCACAGGTGTCCACGATCGCCCATATAGGGACGGAGTACGGCGGGTATCATGACCGACCCGTCAGCCTGCTGGCAGTTCTCAAGAATGGCACGCATCACCCGCGACGTTGCAATGGCAGTCGAATTTAGCGTGTGGATATACCGCTTCGATTCAAAGTCACTCCGGTCCCGGACCTTGATGTTCAAACGGACAGCCTGGTACGCTGTACAGTTGCTGCAGGACACTACTTCCCTGTAAGCAGTATAGCGCGGCATCCAGACCTCGATATCGTATTTCTTTGCCGCAACCGTGCCAATGTCGCCGGTACAGATGTTCACGACACGGCAGGGAAGATCAAGATTCCGGAAGATCTCCTCGGCATTTGCAAGCAGCTCCTCATGAAATGACCATGAGTCTTCCGGCAGGCAGAAGATGAACTGCTCGATCTTCGTGAACTGGTGGACGCGGAAGAGACCTTTGGTGTCAAGACCGTGCGCCCCAATCTCGCGCCGGAAACACGGCGATATGCCCGCCAGTTTCAGGGGAAGATCTGTCTCTTCGAAGATCTCGTCCTGGTACATGGCGCCGATCGGGTGCTCGCTCGTTGCGATGAGGTAGGCATCATCGCCATCGATCTTGTACATCACCTTCTCAAAATCGCCAAGGTCGGTAACCCCTTCGTAGGATTTCCGGTTGATCATGTAAGGGGGAATGACCGGGGTATATCCTTTCGCGGAGAGAAGATCGAGTGCATACCGCTGGAGGGCAAGATCGAGGAGGGCAAGATTCCCTTTCAGGAAATAGAACCCGGCGCCGGCAATCTTGGTCGCCCGTTCGAAGTCGGCCCAGCCATGATCCGCCGCAAGCTGCCCGTGATTCCGGATCTCAAAATCGAATGAGCGGGGGGTCCCCACCTGGCGGACCAGCACGTTCTCCGAATCGTCTTTTCCCGCAGGGACGCTCTCGTCCAGAATGTTTGGGAGACGCATGAGGTATCCCCGGATGAGTTCACGGATCTCATCCTGCTCGGCATCGTTTGCCCTGATCTTCTGCGGAAGGGCGGCAGCTTCTGCAAGCAGCGGTGCGGGGTCCGCCCCGGCCTTTTTTGCAGCATTGATGTCCCGGGCTATCGTATTGCGCCGCTGGCGAAGCTGATCGGTCACGACTTTCAGTTCGCGGGAACGGGCATCTTTGACGAGCAGGTCATCGACCCAGGCGATCTTCTCCGTATCGTTGCGTTTCTCTAAATCGGCCCTGATGATCTCTGGATTTTCCCGAACGAACCTGATATCGAGCATTGGCTGGTCTCC
>NZ_PIZH01000470.1 GCF_002835825.1 Methanoregula sp.
GTCCGGATGGACTGCGTGTACCGTGAACCGTCTCCCGATGACAAACGGGTCCTCTACATCCGGCTCACGGAAAAGGGGCAGAAGATCGCACAAGCCGAACAGCACGCCCTGCGCAGGGTAATTGAACGGATGATGAATTCCCTCGATGAACAGGAAATGGATCTCCTGATCGGGATCCTGCAGAAAGTCAGGTAATTTTTTGATTGTGTCCAATGATCGGCTAAGATAAGTACAGCGGGATGATCTCACTGGTTGACGAAACCAAAAGGAGATCACCCCAGTGCAGATCACAATCTCAATGAACGTAAACGTTTGCCTGCCTGACAACGAGAAAGTACCAATCGAAGCAATCGAGTATTCGTTAAAGAACCAGAATCTCGATGCCAAAGTACTGGAACAAGTACTGACTGCAATAGACGCCAAGCTGGTGACAATCCAATGCGGGGAGAAGTACTCGAAGGATCAGAGTAATCGCAGGTATCGTCGGGCCGGGACGAGCAGGAAGACGGTGATAACATCGGTCGGACCGGTAACAATACCTGTCAACAAGGTACGGGACACGGAACGAAACCGGGTAACCAAACCGCTGTATGACCGGGTACAATTTGCCGGAAAGCACCGGTACCAGACAAGTGTCTCGATGATCAGTGTCGATTTTGCCCAGAAGATGAGTTATCGGGATACTGTGGAAGAACTGTCACTGGTGATCCGCGAAGTTCCCTCCCGGATGACGATAAACAACCTGGTCAAAGAGTTCGGGAAATCGATCGGGATTGGAACCGGCGGTAAAAGCACGAGAGTGCTAATGGCCGACGGGACCAAAGCCCATTCCCAGGAACCCGGTGTAAAACAGAACGAGATCAACGTCGCGCTGGGAATCAATGATGACAATAAGATCCTGCTGGGCGTTACGGTAAACCAGAAGTGGGAACGTCTGGCAGAAAAACTCGGAGATGAAAAAATGCTATCCGAAGAAGCCGTGATCGTCTGCGATGGAGAGACCGAACTTCGGAATGCGTTTTCATCCGGGAACATTCAATTCCAGACCGACCTGATCCACGGGTTCAGGATTCTGGGATACAAGTTATGGGAAGATTCAGCGTTGAACCTGAACGGGAGAAAAGCCATAATCAATGACCTGAAAATGCTGCTGCTCTCGCTGAAGAACGTAGTTGTGTATCACAAATACGAACCGGATCGAATAAGCGATAAGATCAACCAGGTCGTTGACGGCATGGAATCGTTGTCAGCCCGGCTCATGGATCTCGGTTGTCATAAGGCGGCAAAATTCCTGAATGAGTACTCGAATACTCTTGTCACTTTTGCACGCCTGGCGATTCACGGTATAAAAATTCCCTGGAATTCGAATCGTATCGAACGGCTCATGGGCGAGATCTCGAAACGCGTCAAGCACAAGTGGATGCGGTGGACGACCGAAGGTCTCGAAACGATTCTGAAGCTGATCCTCGTGCGGTATACATCTCCGGAACGGTACAAGAATTTCCGTGACACGAAACTGGGACTGATCTCCGGTTCAATGATCTCCGTCCAGATCTCCGTGAATCATTCCGTTCAGTGAACAACGGGA
>NZ_PIZH01000471.1 GCF_002835825.1 Methanoregula sp.
TAGTATGTGCGGTATGGGACATGGAGCGGATCCGTACTGATACGTCACCCCAGTATACGAGAAGGGTTCTCGAAGATGGAGACCGGCAATGTCGCAGAAGTGACCGGGCTCGCTGTCAGGAACCTGATCGCCGGCGAACTCTTCACGACGACCCCGGAGAAGACCATCAACCAGGTGGCACAGGAGATGCTCAACAAGAACATCGGGGCGCTTCCGGTCATTGAGAACTCCCACCTTGTCGGCCTCGTCACCGAGTTCGACCTGGTGCGGGCGTTTTCCGGGGGGTGAAGACGGTGCTGGCACGCGACGTAATGACGACCACCGTGTTCGTTGTTGAGCCCAATGCGACGATTGCCCATGCCCGGAACCTGATGGTCCGGCACCGGATCTCCCGCCTCCCGGTGATGGAAGGAGGGAACCTTACCGGCATCATCACCAAGAAGGACATCGCGTACCGCCTCCGACAGGGCGAACCGGCCTGGCGCCGCCGCCCCCTTGACCGGATACCGGTGGGAGCGCTCATGACCGAAAAACCGCTCGTTGTCGCACCTGACACAGGCGTACGGGAGATTGCACGGATGTTCGCACAAGGCAGCATCAGCAGCGTCCCCGTTGTGGATGAAGGTGCGGTGGCGGGGATCGTGACCAAGACCGATCTGATGAAATCCGCTCTTGTCCGGGCACTGGACTGCCCGGCCAGGGACGTGATGGAGGATGCATCAACGGTCAGCCGCTACCACTCGCTTGACCATGTGGTCGGCGTGATGAGTGAACGACACGACAAGGTCCTGGTGCTTGATGATGACGGCACCCTTGCGGGCATCATTACCGAGACCAATCTTGCCTTCTATGACGATGAACCGAAGATCTCGGGTGTGGTTGGAAAAGACGTTTCAATACAGAGACGCGGGACAGCGGCCGGGAAAGCCGGGCAGACCCTGATGGTCATTCCCCCGGTGGCAGCAGAGGACCTGATGACGAGCCCCGTCATCACGGTTGACGCGGACACGATTCTTCCGGACGCGATTGCACTGATGGAAAAACACCATGTCAACAGCCTTGTTGTCATGGAGAAGAGTACCATTGCTGGAATACTGAAACGCGACGATATCATAAAGGAAGTGGCGAAATGACAAAAGAAGTTTTTATAAAAGACGTAATGGCAAAACCCACGACCATAGCAAAATCAGCCAAGATAACAGAAGCACTCGACAAGATGCTCGATGCCGGCCTCGACCCCCTGATTGCGGTCAACAACAATACCGTTGTCGGCACGGTCTCGCGCCAGGCGATCGCAGAGAAGCTCGGGAGCAAACAGAACTCCGGCATTGCCCCGACCGCGATCCACGTAGCAAGCGTTGTCGAGGAGGACTTCACGAGCGTCTATCCCGATGAAAGCATCAACGTCCTGATCCCCCTCCTTCAGCAGTACAAGCTGGTGGTTGTCTATGACGCTGAACACAAGCTCATCGGGCAGGTCAGTGCCGGGGACCTCCTGAAGAAATACCAGCCTACTGACGGTCTTGCCGGAGCCATCGAGAAGACCGTGACTATCGAGGCAGACGAACGCGTTGGCAACGTCCGGCG
>NZ_PIZH01000472.1 GCF_002835825.1 Methanoregula sp.
CGGCATCGATCTCCATGGCCGGTTTAGGGAGGGGGGGCGCCATGCCGCAGAGGTCTGCACCGAATGCAAGCACCTTTGCAACATCGAGCCCGCTCCGCACGCCGCCGGATGCGATGACCGGCCCCCCGGTAGCCAGCACTTCGGCAAGGCTCACCACGGTCGGGATTCCCCAGCCGGCAAAATCCTGCCCGAGAGTGAGGAGTGCCTTGTCCCGTGCACTCCTGCCCTTGCCGGCCCGGACCGCCTCGACAGCAGCCCAGGACGTCCCGCCCCAGCCGCCGATGTCTATGGCCCCGGCGCCGGCACCCCAGCATTTCCGTGCGATGGCTGCCGAGATCCCGCACCCGGTCTCCTTTACGATGACCGGGGTTTTGAAGTCGCGGCAGAGTTCTGCAATGGCCGCAAAACAACCGGTGGCATTATGGTCGCCCTCCGGCTGGATTGCTTCCTGCAGGAAGTTGAGGTGGATGGCAAGCGCATCCGCTTCGATCATCTCAACGGCCTTCTCCGCCCACGTGATCCCGTGGTCGCGGAGCTGGACGGCCCCGAGGTTCGCGACAAGGAACGCATGCGGTGCCTCATCGCGGACAACCGAGAACGTGTCTGCAAGGGATGGATTCTCGAGGGCTGCACGCTGGGAGCCGACGCCCATCCCCAGCCCGAACTTCTCTGCCGCCCGGGCAAGGCGGGCATTCACGTCTTTTGTACCTGGATGGCCACCGGTCATCGCCGATATAAAGAGGGGAGCGGAGAGGCTGTTCCCGAGGAACCGGGCAGACAGGTCGATTGCTTCCATGTCACACTCCGGGAGGGCATTGTGCACGAACCGGATATCGTTAAACCCGGCATCCCCGCACTCGACATCCTCTTCTGCGCAGATCCGCAGGTGGTCGAGTTTCCGCGAGGACGTCAGCTTCACCGTATCTTTCATTCCTTACTCTCCTCTCACGCTCGTCCCGCCATGGTCGGACCCTGCAAGGAAGTCCGCCACCCGCGAGACATGGAATATGTCCGAGCCCGTCCCCGCATCCGCGAGGCCGAGCAGCTCTTCGATTTTCCCTCTCATTCCACCGGTGACATCGGTATGCATCGAGTCGCCGATATGGAGGTTCATGACGGTGCGCCGGGTGATCTCCGGCACAACGCGTCCTCCATCAAGCACTCCCGGTACATCGGTGGCGAGCCCGACACGGCTGATCCTAAGAGCAGCCGCGAGGTACCGCACGAGCTGGTCGCCCGATACGATACAGGCACCCCGGGAGAGGTCCATCACCACATCGCCGTGGATCACGGGGACCATCCCCAGCGCCAGCATTGTTTCGAGATGACGGCATTCAAACGCAACGAGCCTTCCCTTGTCTGCCACACCCACGTGGAGCGGGTGGACACCGATTGCGCGAACGCCCTTCTCGCGGAGGGAGCAGACGACTTCAGCATTCAGCCCGCTTACCGCACTATGCGTGACATAGCTACCTTCGGTTTCACCGGAACCTGCCCCTATATCACCGTGTGACCCTTTGTCTTCGGCTTGTCCGCAGGAACCGGCACCATGGATGATGACAGTCCCTTCCGTCCTTACCGCC
>NZ_PIZH01000473.1 GCF_002835825.1 Methanoregula sp.
TCCGGACCCGGTCCCCGTTTTTCAGGAGATGCCCTTTCGGTATATCGATGTTGGACCAGAGTGCTGCCGGGTTATCCTGGTTTGAGTCCTGGGACATCAGGCAGTCCTTGTGTTCGTTGATGTTTGCAATAAACTCGATTGCAGATTCAAATTCCAGTACTTTCGTCATAATAAAAGGAGAGATGGGTGTTCACTGATCTAGATGGCACGCGAGGTGACCATCCAGGTAGTGCTGTTCGAGTAGCTCCACCGGATAATATCCAGTTCCTTACAGATCTCGGCAAGGATTGCCATGTTGGTACCCACTTCCTTGGGCGAGAGACCAAGGTCTTTTGCAATGTATTTCGATTTGAAATAGTGCTTGCCCTTGGTGATGCCCGAGTTGAGGTACGTCACGATCTTGTGCTGGGTCTCGTTGTACGTCTCACGTAATTTCTTAGTGGTTGACATGTTGTGCCTCAGCATTAAAAACTCATATAGATCAATTGCTATATATAAATATCTAATCATCCTGACAAAAATTCAGTCTTCTTTTTTTCACCCGGCTGCAATTTCGACCAGAAAGATTATATCTCGCCCGACATGGGCGCGGTTTTCGAGAGATTACCGATACGCTCGTCTTGTCTCTATCCGGGGAAAATTCATTGAGATTTCAAAAAAGGAAATGGCTTATTTCGGTGCCTGAACCTGCGCATCGGCAATCTTTGTGATGAGTGCCTCAAGGACCACATCGCGCATGCCCTCAACGAACTTTATGCTCCCAACAACCAGGTGCCCGCCCCCGCTGATACCACCGCCCGGTATCTCGACCCGGAGTTCCCGGACCATCCGGGGGATGTTCATGAGAACGCCCCGTGACCGGAGAACGGCGAAGTCGGGACCAAAGCCGATCGTGACAACGGGTTTTCCTGCATGCTCGCGGCAGAGCCGGTCGTGTACCTCCCCACTGGTCTTGCCCGGGGGCGGGAATGTGAATTTATGGGCATGGATCTCGACATCAAGAAGGAAGAGGTGGGCGTCATTCTTCAGGACGCGGGGCACGACATGGGGCATACTGGCGCTCATCTGGTCGGCGATCATGGTGTTTGCACCGTCAACGAGCAGGGCAACGAGCTTCTTGTGGCGTTCGGTCTTGCCCGTGATGTTTAAGATGTCCTTGATGATCTCCCGGCCGTCATTGAACCGGAGCCAGAACTGCTCGTAGTCAAGAGCAAGCGCAATGTCCTTGCAGGCATCTTCCGGGTACTGGTCGCGGACAAGGTCGAGGAAGAGCGCACGTTCCGGGGCCTCGCTCCGGTCACCGACACCGGCAATGGCGGGCAGGTGGCGGATCAGGGGTTCGACCTTCGGGTTGATCAGCCGTGCCACTTCCGTGCCCAGCATGCCTGCCGTGATCCCGAAATCGCCACCAACATGGTACGGGTTGACATGGGCGACCAGGTACTTGTCGATGGTTGCATCCGGGTGGTGGTGGTCGACCACGACGAAGGGGATGTCGTACACGCTCGCGATCTTGTATGAGGGTTCGTCCTCCTCGGTGGAACCGTTGTCGGTCAGGAGGACAAGTGGCATCTTCTGG
>NZ_PIZH01000019.1 GCF_002835825.1 Methanoregula sp.
TCCGTGACATGCTCCCCGTGGCGGATGGAATTGTCGATTAAGTTGAAGAAGACCTTCTCAAGCATCGGGTCGGCCATAATCTCGATGTCCTGCACGCTCGTCTTCATGATTACCGATGGCGGGACATGGGGCCGTGGCATGACCGAGTCGAGTGCAATCCACTGCGGCTCATGGGTGCCGAGGTTCTGGTAGACCCGGGTAAACTCAATCTGGGACTTGATCGCGCTCGTGGCATACCGTATTTTTTTGAGATGTTCTTCTTCTTCCGGGCTGGTGCATTTCTTTTCAACGATCTTAAGGTTCCCGAGAATGACCGTGATCTTGTTCAGGAGGTCATGCCGGGTGATGCTTCCCAGCAGGTTGAGCTGCCGGTTCGCCCGCTTGAGGGCCTCTTCGGCCTTCTTTCTCCTTGTGGTGTCATAGGCCACGCCACGGAACCCGGTTACGTGCCCGTCGATGCCGGTGACCCGGGAGGGCCGGATCTCGAGAACCATATCACGCCCGTCCCGGTGCCGGGCAATGATCTCGAAGGGGAGCAGTGGCCCTGCTGACGTCGAGGCCATGGTGGCCAGCGTCTTAAGGAAGATCGGCTGCAACTGTTTCAGGACAAGTTCCCTGAAATTCACTCCCACCAGCCCTTCCGGCTCGTACCCCAGCACCTCTTTCACCATGGGGCTGATGTAGAGGATTTTTCCCGAGATCCCGATCTCCCAGATAATGCCAGGAGACGTCTCGACAAGGGAGCGGAACTTCTCCTCGCTCTCCATGAGCGCGTTCTCGACCATTTTTCTCTGGGTGATGTCCCGTATAACCCCGACAACCCCTGCCGGTCTTCTGCTGTTGTCAAAGGCAAGGGCAATAATGGTCTCAGTCCAGACCGTGGAGCCGTCCTTCCGGTAAAACTCCAGCTCCATGGTGTAACTGGGAAGAACCGCATTCTCCTCTTTTAAGCCTTCAATGCCAATTTCCTGGGATCTCAGTATCACTTCATAGGATGCCGGAGTAAGTGCCTCGGAGAGGGGCTGGGCCATAGCCTCTTCCATGCTGAACCCCCGCAACACCTGCACCGAGGGGGAGATGTACGTGAGGCTCATGTCCATGGTGGCCGTGAAGATCACATCATGGACATTCTCCGCAAGGAGCCGGTACCGGGCCTCGCTCTGCCGCACCGCCTCCTCGGCTTTCCGGGTGTCCGTGATATCCTGGTTTGCCCCATGGGTCCTGACGGTCTTCCCGTCCGCGTCCTTTTCGAGCCGGATCCTCACAACGATGTGCCGGACCGCCCCGTCCCTCCTGATGATCCGGTGTTCGATTTCTGAGAAGTATTTCGGGTCCGTTGTTGCCATTGCCCGTTTTGCTGCCTCTCCAAACAGGTGGCGGTCATCCGGGTGCACGAACTCACGGACATAGGCCTCAGAGGACATCCGGGTTCCCCCTTCCCGCTCCGCGGTCGTGCCATACAGGGCATAGAACCGGTCGTTGAACGTGAAGAGGTCGGATGCAACATCATACTCCCAGTTCACCAGGTTGGCAAGGTCCATGGCCTCTGCAAGCATCTGCTGGCTCCAGTTCAGGGCGTCTTCCGCCTGCTTCCGCTCGGTGATTTCCCGTATGGAGATGAGATCGGCAGCTTTTCCTTCGTAGGTAATCATCTTGCCAATGCTCTCGACATAGATCTCCTTTGCCTTGCCGGTGATTACCTTGTACTGCGCGAGATAGGAATCATGACCGTTTGCCACTTCGGTATAATCCCGCATGGCGTCCGGCTGCGATTCGGGGGCAACGAACTCCATCACGTTCCTGCCGCAGAGGGCCGTACCCCCACCTACAACTTCCAGCGTCTGCGCGGCGGCGTTGTTTGCGAACAGGACAGTTCCGGCTAAGTCGGTTATCAGGATCCCTTCAAGAGCGTATTCCACGAGCGAGCGGAATTTCTGTTCGCTTTCCTGCAGGGCCCGGGTCATCTGAATGCTTTTTATCTCCGCGGCAGCTTTCACGGCAATGATCTCCATGATCTCCTGCATGGAAGGGATGGCAGGCAACGGGTTCCTTGAAAGCGCACAGAGAATCCCAAAGACCGTCCCCGTGGAGTCGCGGAGCGGAGTGCCGACATAACTCCGGATATTGAGTTCAACGATATCCTTTGCCCGGGGAAAAAGGCTGACCGCATTGTCAGGGTAGTAACAGAACCCTTTCCCCCGGACATCCTCGCAGGGGGTGCCTTCGAGCGTGTATCTGAAATCCTCAACCCGGTTTCCGTCAAGGATCATGGCAAGGACCCGGACTTTCTTCTGGTCGGGAAGGATCTCCCCGACCATCACACATTCTGTCCCCAGCCAGGAACTGACACTCTCGGCAATCTGCCAGAGCGAGTCAGGGCCGGTCGTCCCGACCATGCTCTTGACAATCGCCTGCAAAGCTGCTTCTTTTTCCCTCTGCTCCGTGATGTCCTCGTCAACCCCGCAGTACCCGGCAAAGGCGCCGTTTTCATCAAAGACCGGAGTCCCCCCGGTCCTGAGGAGGACCGGCCTGCCATCCTTGTGGACATTAAGGTTCTCGAGATTGCGGAACGGTTCGCGGGCTTCCATGGCTGCAAAGACATCTCTTGTGAGTCTCTCCCGGATCGATGGCTCAAAGAGATCGTAAAAATGCATCCTGCCAACGATCTCTTCCGGCTTATACCCAAGAATATTCATCACTGCAGGACTGGAGTAGCGATAGATGCCCTCGGGATCGACCTCCCAGATCCAGGAGCCGGCATTTGCGCTCACCGCAAGCGACCGCAGCTCGTTTCTCCGGAGTTCCCGCTCGGTCTCCTTCTGCCGCGTAATGTCGGTGATGATACCCTCGATGGCAATGGTCCTGCCCTCATTGTCGGTGACGAGCATGTTCCTCTGGTTGAGCCAGCGGGCCTGCCCTGCCCGGTCAATGATCTGGAACTCGTAGGTTGGCGGAACGCAGCCCTCCATCAGGGCATCCCACTGCATCCGGAAATATTCCTGCCATGAGGGGTGGACCAGTTTTTTGAGGAGATCCGGCTGCTTATAGAACTCTTCCGGAGTATATCCCGTGAGTGCGAGCGATGCGGGGCTGATGTACTCATATTTCGCGTCCGGAAGCGCCATCCGGTAGATCATGTCCGGGGCATTGTCGGCGATGCGGCGGAGTTTGCTCTCGCTCTCCTGCAGTGCCTCTTCGGCCTGTGCCTTCTCGGTGATATCGAGCATGTTGATGACGAGGTTTCTTCTGCCGCGGCGATCGGAGAAGTCGGTCATGTGTTTCGTACACAGGCGCCTCTCCCCGTCGGCCCTGATGATCGTGAACTGGTAATGGTGCTCGTAGGGCACCCCGGCAGCGAATTTTTTAAAGTTGGCAAGGACCCAGTCGGACGATTCCGGTGCAACGAAGGCAGCAAAAGACGGAGCGCTATAGATTTGCTCTCTTGTATATCCCCCAAGGATCAGGACCTGGTCATTAGCCCAGGTGATCTTTCCCTGTTCATTGACAATGCATATGGCATTGTGCGAGTATTCGGAGACTGCCCGGAACAATTCCTCGCTCTCTTTGAGTGCCTCTTCTGCCTTCTTGCGCTCCGTGATATCTTCCAGCGTGGAGAGGATGTGAGGCTTTCCCGCCATCGCAATGGGGCGGGCGGAGAAGATACAGGTCCGGATCTCACCGGATTGGGTCCGGAAAGAGACCTCCGGGCCGGCAATCTCTTTTTGCTCCATCAGGAGGGTGGTGAGCATCTCTCTTTCGGCAGGAACAACAAAGAGCTGCAGGTCCTCTGCTGTTTTTCCAAGTACCTCCTCCCGTGCATACCCGGTACCCCGGACAAACGCATCATTCACATCGACAAATTTTCCGTCCGCTGCCGAGACCAGGGTATGAGCTACCGGGCTGTTTTCGAAGACCGTGGAGAATTTCTTTTCAGACTCCCTGAGGGCGGTTTCAGCTTTCTTGCGGCCGGTGATGTCCCTGACGATCCCCTGGATATAATAGGTACCCCCAATGAGGACACGGTTAAGGCTTATTTCCGCATCAAAAAGTGTATGATCATGCCGTACGTGCTGCCACTCGAAGGTCTGGGGAACGCCCGAGAGGGCAGCATCGATTTTCTCCCGTGCCCTCTCTTGTGATCGTTCCCCATCAGGCTGATATTCGGGAGAAAAATCCAGGATGGTATTGTTCACGAGCTGGTCCTTTGAACAGCCAAACAGCATTTCTGCGCTGTGGTTGCAGGTGAGGAAGGTTTTCCGGTCTGCGATGAAGATGGCGTCATGTGCTCCTTCAAACAGGGTCCTGTACTGGTCTTCGCTCTCGGTGACCTCCTGCCGGCTTCTTGCGATCTCGTCGTACTGCCCGCGGAGTTCTTCCTGTGCCGCGGCAAGCTGCTCGTATGCAGACCGGATCTCATCCTGGGCCCTTCTCAGGTTCGTGATGTCATGGGCGAGCAGCTGAACTCCCTGGAAAACCCCGTCTCTCTGGATCGGAACTCCATGGAATTCAAGAATGAGCGATCCTTTTTGCGGAGTACTGTACGCGATCTCCAGCGGGCCCGTTGTCTTCAGGTCCCGGTTCTGCTGGAATGCAGCCCTGATAAGCTCCTGCTCCCTTGGGGTGAGTCGATCGATCGCGAGCGGTTTTCCCAACAGATCGGCTTCACTCTTCCCGGACAGGTTCAGGAATGATGGCGAGACGTAGGTCAGGCAGAGATCCTTGTCCACCATGAGGACAATGTCCGAGATCCGTTCTGCCATTCCCCGGAATTTCTCTTCGCTCTCCTGAAGGTTCTGCTCAGCCCGTTTGCGTTCCGATATATCTTCAAAAATCGTGGCAAACCTGCCCTGTCCCACCCGGTACGCCGAGATTGAGAAGTATTTGTCCATGGGCGGGAAGTACGTCTCGAAGACTTCTGCCTCACCGTTAAGCGCAACCTTTGCGTATCGATCCAGATAAGGTGGATCAAATACCCCGTAAGCATCCCGGCTTGTTTTCCCGATAACCTGGTCGCGGGAGAGGTTCAGGTGTTTCTCAAATGCCGGGTTGACATCAACGATGACATAATCCTCCGGGATGCCCTTGTCGTTGAATAGAAGATCGTGGATGGCGACTCCCTCGATCATATGCGTATAGAGCGACCGGAATTTCCGTTCTTCATCCTGAAGTGCGCTGTCCGCCCGTTTTCGTGCGGAAATATCCCGGAAGTACCAGATCCTCCCGAAGTATTTCCCCCCGTCCCCCAGTACGGGGGAGGAGAACCGCTCGAACACTCTCCCGTCTTTTAAGAGCAGTTCCTCGTAGCTGTTCTCTTCTTTATGATCATACAGGTACCTGACACGGGACAGGAATGCTTCCGGATCAACCAGCTGGTTCACGACGTACTGTAGCACGGGCTCGTCATGGCGGGATGCGATCAGGCCTGCGGGAATACCCCATAGTTCGAGGAATTTCCGGTTATAGTCCAGGATTGTCGCGTTCTCGTCAACAATGAGAATAGCATCGGGCAGGGTCTCCTGCTGGGTGGAGAGAAGCACATTCTTGAATGCAATCTCTTCCCTGACGCGGCTGGGCGTGGTGATGTCCTGGATGACCCCGATGACCCGGACGGGGTTTCCAGCAGGATCTTTCTCCAGCCTCGCAACGGAGTGGATCACCTTCCCCGGGGAGCCGTCCGCGGGGTTGATGATGTACTCAAGATCGTACTCCTTACCCTCAGAAATCAGGTCGGCAAGTGCCTTGTTGACCCGGCCGCGGTCCGGAATGCATGCCTCGATCGCTTCGATCGGGTATGTTCCGGCAACCGGGGGGAAACCGAAGATCCGGAGCCCTTCTGCGGACCCCCAAATCGTGTTTGCGGCAGGGGAATACTCCCAGCTGCCCGTACGGCCGATCTCCTGGGCCATCCGCAAGCGCTCCTCATTGATCCGGAGCGTAGCCTCGCTCGCCCGGAGCTCCTCCTCAGCCCGCTTGCGCTCAGTGATCGGCCGGACCGTAACCACTATTCCGTTAATCTCCGGAACACTCAGCAGGTTGTTTGCCACAGCCTCAACGGCGATATAGTGGCCGTCGGCATGACGGATGCGGTATTCCGTTGGTGCGTGGTGGTGCGTTTCTTTCCGGACCTCGCCGAGTGCAGCCCGGACATGCTCGCGGTCGTCAGGATGCAGGTATTCGAACGGATCCTTCCCGATGAGTTCGGATGGATCGTATCCCAGAACCCTCGTTGTTGAGGGAGAGGTATACGAGATCAGCCCGTCAGGGCCGATGATGCGGATCATGTCCGATGAGTTCTGGATCAGGAACCGGAACCACTTCTCGCTCCTCTGCAGATCGTTCTCGGCCTTCTTCAAATCCGTGATATCCCTGATAGATTCGATCGCCCCGACGATATCCCCCTGCCGGTTATAAAGGGGGCTTGCCTTGCCCATGAGCGTGACTATCCGCCCCATGGGGCGGGGAAACGCAGTATCGGCGATAAGGAGATCTTTTTCATGGATGATGTGCGAGTAGCGTTCTCTTATGACCGTATCGGGTTCGAAGATCAAATCGATGAGAATCGGGCGCCGTATCCCGTAAAACGGGATGGCATATTCGTATTCTCCTTTTCCGAGAATGTCCGCAGACATGACGCCAGTCATCTCTTCGATCGCCCGGTTCCAGGCAATCACGTGGCCGGTTTTGTCTATTGCGAATGTGGCATCGGGAAGGAAGTTGATGATGTCGGCAAGGCGTTTCTCCGATTCCTGGAGTGAACGCTCGGTATGTCTCCTCCTGACCGACTGGTGGATCCTGTGTAACAGCTCTGCAAACTGGGTGTCCGGATCGCCACCTTTCTGCAGGTAGGAGTCTGCACCGTTATTGATTGCCTCGATGACGACCTCTTCCCGCCCGCGGCCGGTGAAGAGGATGAACGGGATATCGCCGTACTGCCGCCGTACGGCTTTCAGGAATCCGATCCCGTCCATGCCCGGCATCATATAGTCGGAGACGATGGCATCAAACGATCCAATATCATGGTCAAGGGCTTCCTTTGCCGAAAGCATTGTTGTGACGTTAATGTCGTCTTCCAGTTCAAGGAAGAGTTTTGTCACTTCAAGAAGGTCGCGTTCATCGTCAACATAGAGGACAGAGATCATTACAATGACCGTGAGATATTGATGATCTACAGAGGATTACGAAGATAGAAAAAGATTGCCGTGGTGCACCGCAACCGGCACTCCCGCGGGCGCTCAGGGGAAAATGCTATCAGATTTGCGTTCCCCGGCACAAGGGCCGGGCGAGATGCCTGCGTGCTGTTGGCGGCACCTCGTACCACCCGGTGTTCAGCATGCGGGGGACTTCCTCTTCTTCCGGTTCATCTGCCCGGGCCCCGCATTTTTTGCATTTCCAGCCTTTGCCCCTGCCATCGCTGGTCATCCTCTTGTTGCATGCCGTGCAGAGCGGGGGGCGGACATTTTTTTCGGCATTCAGGGCAATCACCTGGATCTTTTCCAGGTTGATGCTCCCTTTCTTGAAACTCCCGCACGCAAGGATATTATCGCCGGGCCGGAGCTCGCGGATAACCTGCCGGAAGTTCTTGGTGGGTTCATAGGCCATGCACCGTACCTGGTGAGCCTCGGCGCCCATCGTGAACGAGACATGCCCCCCGGTCCCGGTTTTCGGGCGGCCGATAACCGTGCCGCGGACACGGTACGAGAGCCCTTCCCGCAGGGAAGCAATGTCGGCATCGAGCAGGTGGGCATCAGTGCCCTGGTTTGTCACCCAGATCTGTTCAAGTACCGGAGGTTCTGACCGGACCATCTGCCGGGCAGCCATCACCCAGTACGCACTCTCGCCCCGGATCCCAAAGAGGACCGGATCCGGCGTGTGCGGGACGCAGACTACGACGTCGTTTGCGGTATCGACTGTGTCCCAGGTATGCGGAAAGGTCGCTGCCTCGGCATCGAACAGGCTCTGCCGGTCGACTGAGCGGGGTGTGCCGAACCGCTCTTCCTGCCGGTACACAAGGATCTCGGAAGTCCGGTCCGGAAGCTCGCTTGCCACGGCTGCCGTTGCCCCGATGAGCCCTCGCCGGTTCTTCCAGCCGCGGTACCGGGCACCGGTGCTCTCCAGAAGAGCAACCGCTTCATCAACGGTACAAAAATCGGTTACGGCTTTCCGGTAAAAGGCCTCACCGGGCTTAGATTCTGTGACGACAAGGCCGGGATTGGTGTTTTCGCAGGACTGGTCGGCAAGCTCCTCAACAATATCGCAGGCAATCCGGAATGCGGTGCCAGGATCGCCGATCACATCAAGCATGACCGCGGCATTGCCCCTTGTCTTGAAGGTGACATTCGGGTTCAGGCGGACGAGCCGGGCCTCGCGTACCTGCATATGTTCCCGGATCAAACGGCGGGCGAGTACGGCCCCGAGGTATGTTGTGCACATTCCCTGCGGTGAGTCCGTGTCATCAATGCCGATCAGCATGTCTATATTAATATATGGGGGCGCTTAATCCATTTGTATCCACATGTCCCAGGACCGCCAGCTCCAGCTGGTCACCAGTGTAATGATAACTGCGGGTTTCGATGTCTCCGAGCGTTTCACGCTCCGCCCGCGGAGTTTCGACCTTATTGCGCGCAATGACGGGACGCTGCTCGTGATAAAGGTGGTCTCCCACATCGACTCCGTGAGCGAGGAGGTGTCCTTTGACCTTGAGCTCATCTCCCGGCTCCTGGGCGGCATTCCGCTCATTGTCGGTGAGCGCGCCCGCGATGCCGAGCTGGAACGCGGGGCGGTGTATGTCCGGTACGGGATTTACGCGATCAGCCCCTCGACACTGTACGATTACTTTGTGGAGAAGATCCCCCCGCTTGTCTATGCTTCACCCGGGGGCCTGTATGTCAACATCAACGGCGATGCGCTCAAGGACCTCCGCGAGAAGCGGAACATGTCGCTTGGCGATCTCGGCACGGTTCTCGGGGTTTCGCGGCGCACCATCAGCAAGTACGAGAGCGGGATGGGGACAACGCTCGATGTCGCGATCCGGATCGAGGAGTTTTTTGACACGGGAGTAGTCGAAGCAATCGACCTGGTCCGGCATGAACCCCCGCCCCCGGCAATGGAGTCGGAGAAGAAGGAGTCCGAAGATCACCTGCAGAGCCCGATGGAGTTTTTGCAGCAGATCGGGATCTCGCTCCATACGCTCCATGGTGCGCCCTTCCAGGCGCTCCTCACCTTTGACAAGCACACGATCCTCACCGGGTATGGCCCGGCACAGAAGGTTGTCAAGCGGGCCGCCCTGATCGGCAATCTCTCGCAGATCGCAAAGAAGCACGCGATGTGCGTGATCACCGATTCCGCAAAGGAGAAGAAGATCGGCCGGACGCTTGTTATCAGTGAAAAACGCCTCCACCGGGTAGAGGACGGATTCGAGCTCCTCGACCTGCTGGGGGAGTGATTTTTCAACAAACTTTATATAGAACCACAAACCAATTTTAGTGCTAAATCTAGTGCAAAACGTGGTGATTTTAATGTCACAGCAACTTGGAGGACAACCGATTCTTATTCTCAAGGAAGGCAGCACCCGGACCCGCGGTCGCGACGCCCAGGGTATGAACATCACCGCCGCAAAGGCAGTGGCAGCTGCGGTCAGGACCACTCTTGGCCCCAAAGGTATGGACAAGATGCTCGTCGACACCATCGGCGATGTCGTCATCACCAACGATGGCGTGACGATCCTCAAGGAGATGGACATCGAACACCCGGCCGCAAAGATGATGGTCGAGGTAGCAAAGACCCAGGATGACGAAGTCGGCGACGGGACAACCTCCGCGGTCGTCATTGCCGGGGAACTCTTAAAGAAGGCAGAGGACCTCCTCGAGCAGGATGTGCACCCGACCGTTATCACTCACGGGTACCGCATGGCCGCAGAGAAGGCCCAGGCGTTCTTAAAGGACATTGCGTTCGATGTCAAGTCCACGGACAAGACACTCCTGAAAAATATTGCCGGTACCGCAATGACCGGCAAGAGTGCCGAGGCCAGCAAGGAGAAACTCTGTGACCTTGTTGTCAAGGCAGTTACCATGGTCACCGATACCGATGGCACCGTTGATATCGAGAACATCAAGGTAGAGAAGAAGAACGGCGGCTCGATCGAGGACTCCGAGATCGTTGAGGGAGTACTCATCGACAAGGAACGCGTCCACCCGGCAATGCCGAAGAAGGTCACGAACGCAAAGATCCTCCTGCTCAATGCAGCAGTCGAGTTCAAGAAGACCGAAGTCGATGCCGAGATCGCCATCACCTCTCCCGACCAGCTCCAGGCATTCCTCGATGAGGAAGAGCGCATGGTCAAGGGCATTGTCGACAAGATTGTTGCAAGCGGTGCAAACGTCCTCTTCTGCCAGAAGGGTATCGACGACATCGCCCAGCACTACCTCTCCAAGGCCGGCATCTTTGCGACCCGCCGTGTCAAGAAGAGCGACATGGAGAAGCTTGTCCGGGCAACCGGTGCAACCCTTGTCTCGTCCATCGACGCCATCAGCAAGGAAGAGCTCGGCAAGGCCGGACTCGTTGAGGAGCGCAAGGTTGGCGGCGAAGAGATGACCTTTGTCGAGCAGTGCAAGAACCCGAAGGCAGTCTCTATCATCATCAAGGGCGGAACCGAGCACGTTGTTGACGAGCTCGAGCGCGCCATCCACGATGCACTCCGCGTTGTCGGTGTTGTTGTCGAGGACAAGAAGGTCGTTGCCGGTGGCGGTGCACCTGAGACCGAGCTCTCGCTCCGTCTCCGCGAGTACGCGGCAACCGTTGGCGGCAAGGAACAGCTCGCAATCGAAGCCTTTGCAGGCGCACTCGAGATCATCCCCCGCACCCTTGCGGAGAACGCAGGTCTCGACCCCATCGACATGCTTGTCGAGATCCGTGCATCCCACGAGAAGGGCAAGAAGACTTTCGGCTTAAACGTGTTCGAAGGCAAGGCAGTCGACATGAAGGCAGCCGGTGTTGTCGAGCCTCTCCGCGTCAAGACCCAGGCAATCTCCTCCGCGGCAGAAGCAGCGGTCATGATCCTGCGCATTGACGATGTCATCGCCTCGTCCAAGTCCCCCGAGCCCGCAGGTGGCATGCCCCCGGGCGGTATGGGCGGCATGGGCGGTATGCCCCCCGGCATGGGCGGCGACTTCTAAACCCGATACCTTCTTTTTTCCGGATAGTGTCCGTCAGAATTTTTCTGCGGTTTTTTCTTGCATCATTTAGTCCCTGTTCTGCCGCACCAATACCCGGCTGGCAACTCCTGATCGGGGACGTATTAGTATCCCGGATCGTCTGAGCGCTTGCCTGGCTCTTCGCTCAACTGTCTTAGGGAATTCTCTGTGCAGGAATTCTTTGTCTGGCAGGTCTGCCCATCCGCGGATCAGGTCAGAACCAAAAAAAAGGAAAAGGAGATCTTACCAGGTCGCGTTGCTGGTCATATAGGTTGTCGGGGTGCCCATGCCGTAGAACGACTCACCCTTCTTGACGATGATGACACCCGTCACGTTGAGGTTGTAGCCATCGGCATACTCAAAAGTGCCCTCGTTCTCACCAAAGTCATAGCCCCACTGGGCGGTGGGTGCGATATCCATGGAGTTGAACTTCCCTGCAATGGCGCCGACGGCTTTGACCGAGTGGACTTTCGTGTCGGAGTTGATCCAGGTAATCCGTGTCCCGGGGAGGACCATGAGGGTAGAGGGGGTAAAGGAATTGTTTGCAATATGGATCACGGTGACCTTGGTGGATGGGGTCATTCCTGTGGTCACAATTGCGGTCTTCGTTGCCGTTACTTCAGCAGTTGTTTGCGTGGCGGCCGGTATGGCTGTGGTGGCGGCAGGCGTTGTCTCGATAACGGCAGGTTCTGTCGTGGCAACAGGTGTTGCTTCAACGGTTGTCTCGATGACCGTTGAGACCGCGGTTGGTGTTTCGGTTGCAATGGTTGTCGTTACCGGCGCTGTCGATTGCGGCCCGGTGCACCCGCTGGCCGCAACAAGGGCGATAACCAGAATAAGAAATCCAAGGATTTTCTTCATGGTATGTAGTTTTATTTCTCCCTATGATTAAATTTACTTATCAGATTTCCGTTCTTTTTCTGTTATGGGCGTGATTTTTCTTTTAACCGGGAAATCCCGTGTTTCTCGTTGCTTTGGGATATTTGCGGGTCCATGGACTTCGTGGAGCCGTGAACGTCCAGGGGGGACTCCTGCAAGCAATAATCCATTCTCATGGAACCGCCGCGGATGTTCAACAGGTTAATGAACCCGGAGGGATCCAGTATCTCTCATGAGCAACCGGTTTATCTCAACGAAATATCGGACGGACTGTTATCACTGCCATGAAATGGCGGATCAGGTCATTACCGCAGTACCGTACCAGGCACAGGTGGTTTGCGATCATTGCGGTGCAACCCGGGTCTTTATTCCCCGGATCGAAGATGTTGATCCTTCCGGAAAGC
>NZ_PIZH01000474.1 GCF_002835825.1 Methanoregula sp.
GATTCAACACTCTCAAGCGGCTGCCGCCACAGGCAGTCGTTTCGGCGGGGGAGTATCGTTGATCAAAATAAGAATCGAAATAACAATTTTGGGGAGTTTTTCAGGCCGCGGCGGGGACAGCTGCAAGCATCTTACAAGTGGTCTGGTGGCATCTGCCTCCAACATCATGGAAAAAAATTCCATAGAGAACTCTGTTTTTACAAATCGGGTCAAAACCCCCCGGGATCTATATCAGGAAAAACGCAGGGGCAAATTCCCACGTACGTGCCCGTGTGAATGCACAAGCCATTCGTTCTTCATGGAGATCCCAAGCGATGTATCTGTCACGGTCACAAGCTCTATACCCCACGGCAGCAAAAATCGGAACCGGAGAACCGGTGCTATGAACGAGTACGCGGATATCGATCAGTACATCGCAATGTTTCCCGAGGATACGAGAACCATCCTGGAAACGATCCGGGCAACGATCAGGAGGGAGGCGCCAGGAGCAGAGGAAGCTATCCGCTACGGTATCCCTACCTTCCGGCTGGGTGGCCGGAACCTGGTCCACTTTGCGGCATTCAAAGACCACACAGGTTTTTTCCCGACACCGTCCGGCATTGAAAAATTTTCCCGGGAACTATCGCCATACACGACAAGCAAGGGGACTGTTCAGTTTCCGAACGGGACACCGGTGCCGTACGATCTGATCGCGAAGATCGTCCGGTTCCGTGCTGGAGAGAGTATGAGCATGCGAGCTAAAAACCGGAAAAAACCGAAAGAACAAAGCTGACTGAAAAACCGGTACCCTGTACGGTAATTTAAACGATATTGATAACGGATGCCGGTCCCGGTTCGCAGCCATGCGGACTAAAAAAACCCGTTGTCTGGTCCGCACGGATCTGTTACCGCCTCCCCATCTTTTAATATACCGCCCGCACCATCTGCCGGTATGCACATACGGTCCGGCCATCTCCTCCTGTTCGTACTCATCGCCCTCCTCCTTGCTGCCGGTTGCACGACATCGCAGCCCTTTACCCCGGATCAGACCGGAGCTCTCACGGTCACGCAGCCCGGCACAGCGTGGAAGGACATACAACTCACCGATCTCGGCGGCCGGGGGAATTTTTCCATCAGCAGTTTTGCCGGCCGGGCCGTTATTGTTCCCGTTGTGTCAATCTCCTGCGCCAGCTGCATCCCGCAGCTGAACCGGCAGGTTGCAGAGGCCGCAACGGTATCGATTCCCGGAACCAGTACGGAAGTTGTGGTCCTCGATATGGATCCTGCAGATGGCCCGGATTTCCTGACAGCGTACGGCGGGCGGTCAGCCTTTCCCGGCTGGTCGGCCCGGGCACCGGAGGATATGGCTATGCAGCTGTTCCGGCGCTTCGGACCGTTTGTAATCGACACGACGGCATTGCCCGTCATCATTGTCTGTCCGGACGGCCGCGACCTCCTCCTGCCGCCCGGGCCCAAGGACGCCGCGTTCCTGAACCGTTCGATCGTGCAGGGGTGTTAAGGCCATGGACTATCCCGCCCTCCTCTGGCTCTCGTTCCTGGCTGGTATCTACGCACCGGTCGGCTCGCCCTGCGTCATCA
>NZ_PIZH01000475.1 GCF_002835825.1 Methanoregula sp.
TCCCGCACGCGGCCCACCGGGTCCAGCGCCCGATCGGCTGTGCGTCCTCCACGTGGGATATCCGCGGCAGCCTCTCGAGCGGCTCCGAGATGTACCGGAACAGCTTCTCGACCGACATGAAGGAACGCGACGTGATCTTCGGGGGCGAGAAGAAGCTTGCAGCCTGCATCGACGAGATCGTGGAGAGATACCATCCCCCCGCGGTCTTCGTGTACGCAACCTGCGTCACGGGGATGATCGGGGACGACATCGTTGCCGTCTGCAAGGAGGCAACCCGCCACCACGGGATTGATGTGATCCCGGTCGAGTCCAGCGGGTTCATCTCCGGCAACAAGGTGGTCGGGTACCGGGCAGCGGCCCTCGCCCTCATGCGGCTTATCACGCCAAAGGACGGGCAGCGGATTGAAAAAACCCGGAGCCTCAACTTCCTCGGCGAGTACAACCTCAGCGGGGAGATGTGGCTTGCCCGGCGATACCTGCAGGAGATGGGTATCGGGATCAACGTTGCCTTCACCGGTGACTCGACCGTTGCCGCACTGAAACAGGCCCCCGGTGCATGCCTCAACCTTGTCCAGTGCACGGGCTCGATGCACTGGGTGGCAATGCAGATGGAAAAAGAGTTTGGCATTCCCTTCATGGACGTCAATTTTTTCGGCTCCGAAAACACGGCCGAGAGCCTGCGGAGGATCGCCGCATTCTACGACGACCCGGAGATCACGACCCGGACCGAGGCGCTGATCGCCCGCGAGATGGCCCGGATCAGCCCGGCCCTTGACCGGTACCGGCAGAAGCTTGTCGGTAAACGCGCAGCAATCTACGTCGGCGGCGCGTACAAGGCAGTTGCCCTCATCCGTCAGCTCCGCGATCTCGGGATGGAGATCGTCCTCACCGGCACGCAGACCGGTAAGAAAGAGGAGTACGCTGCCATCGGGGAGCTCCTGGACAAAGGGGCGATCGTTGTTGACGATACGAACCCCGCGGAGATCGAGCGGTTCTTAACCGATATGAAGGTCGATGTCATGGCCGGCGGCGTCAAGGAACGCGTACTTGCCTACAAACTGGGTGTCGGGTTCGTGGACCACAACCATGACCGGAAAGAGTGCCTTGCCGGGTTCGACGGCGCCGTGAACTTTGCCCGCGAAGTGTATGTCACCACCTGCTCGCCGGTCTGGAAATACCTGAAAGCACCGGCAGGAACTCCGCGGGAGGCTCAGCCATGAACACGCCCGCGGGAAACGGCACAGTCCGGCAGGTGAACGAGAACCAGTGCCAGAACTGCATGCCGCTGGGAGCGGTCATCGCGTTCCGGGGCGTGTCAGGGGCGATGTCTCTTGTCCACGGTTCGCAGGGCTGCAGCACGTATATGCGCTTATGTTGCGTCGAACACTTCAACGAGCCGCTGGACATTGCGTCCTCCTCGCTCAACGAGAAGCAGACCATTCATGGCGGCGAAGCGAACCTCAAAAAGGCGCTCGATAATATGCGGAGGGTCTATGCCCCTTCGGTTATCGGGGTGCTCTCCACCTGCCTTGCCGAGACCATGGGCGAGGACCTTGACCGGATCCTCCAGGACTAT
>NZ_PIZH01000476.1 GCF_002835825.1 Methanoregula sp.
CCTTTGAGAATACATGACCCGTAATGTCCCCCTTTTTTTTATCCCCCGCGCCCATTATTCTAAGCACCTGCCCGGCGGGTGACAAGCTCCTTTCGATCCGGTGAACACTGCCATGAACGCCAGAATCCTCCCGTACATCCTTGTCGCCGCCGGGGGTTTTCTCGGTGCAGTCCTTCGCTGGAGTATCGAAGAGCAGGTCCCGTCTCTCTGGGGCACGCTGGCCGTCAACTTCCTCGGCTGCGTTGCGATGGGCATGTTCATGTACGAATCGATCTACATCGGGAACTTCAGCCGGGAGACCCGTATCTTCTTCAGTGCCGGATTTGTCGGCGCTTTCACCACCTTCTCGGTTTTTGCCATGCAGAGTTTCCAGGCAGGCCCGGTCCATGGGATGGCAAATATCCTGGCGAGTCTCGTCCTCGGCCTCATCGGGATCCTTGCCGGGCGGCACCTCATCTCGTACCAGAGGTGGATGTGAATGGACCCCCTCGTCCTGGTCGGCCTCGGGGGTGCGATCGGATCGATATTCCGCTTCGAGCTCTCGAAACTGCAGCCGGTCAGGGGCATTCCGGCGGGCACGGCGCTCGTGAACGTTCTTGGCAGTTTTGCCTTTTCGCTGGTGGTATTCGGAGCCTCAGACAGCAATCTGTCTTCCTTCCTTGGGATCGGAGTCCTTGGCGGGTTCACCACGTTCTCGACGTTCAGTTTCGAGACGTTCCGTATGCTTGAAGACCATGATTATCATACGATGATCACAAATATCCTCATCAACGTTGCCGGCAGCCTGGCGGGAGTATTCGCCGGGTACCTGCTTGTTGCAGGGATTACGTAAGAGGAGTGCTATGCTTACTGATGCGATGCTGTTACGGATCTATGTCGCGGAATCCGCACGGATCAAGGAGAAGCCCGCGTACAAATATCTTGTCGAATACTTCAAAGACAAAGGATTTCCCGGGTGCACGGTCTTCCGGGGCATGGTCGGGTACGGCCATGATTATAAAATCCGCACTGTCGACGTCCTCCAGCTGTCGCTCGACCTGCCGGTCGTGATCGATATCGTGGGACAAAAAGAGAAGATCCTCGCCATTGTCCCCGAGGTCGAGGAGATGGTCGAGCACGGGCTTGTCACCGTGCAGGACGTCCAAATCGCAAAAAGGGCCGGGAACTGACTGCCGGCCCCCCTCATTCCTGCAATGCACGGGTGACCTGGTCGGCCAGTCCCTGCATCTCATCTGCAAAGCATTCCAGTTCGTCCATTACATCCATAGAGACATTCCCGTACCCCTTCATCCGCCGCGACCGGATCTCCTCGGCCGCAATATCGATGATGTACATCCTCCCCCGGACCGCCCGGGAAACCGGGACCCCGGGTTTTCCGGGATCAACGGACTGCCGCTCCAGCGTCTCAACCAGACGGGCACGGATCTTTGCTACCGCTTTGGTTATCAGCTCTTTCTGGGCCGGGTAGAGGTCAGCGATATACGAGGGAACCGCTGTGTCCGACGTCGGTTCATCAAGAACCTTCTCTATCTCGCAGAGGGTCCGGTCGATATGCTGGCAGGTGACACGGAGACGG
>NZ_PIZH01000477.1 GCF_002835825.1 Methanoregula sp.
CAACGCGGGTCATCGCGCTGGCTGCATGCCTTGTTGTCGCGGCGCTCGTTATGCTCACCCTTATGTCGTTCAACTCGGTGCTCGCAAACCTCCCGCAGTTCCAGCACGAGCTGAACATGCGGCTTGCCGAGATCACGGCGGTCCTGTCGCAGTTCGGGCTCGAAGGGATCCTGAGCCGCCCGCCTTCCATCAACCTTGGCGACCTCTTCTCCATGGGAGTCTCGGGGGCGACGGTGGCCGTGGAAGCGCTCATGTTCCTCTTCTTTGTGGGCGTGACTGCGTTTTCATGCTCCTTGAGATCCCCGCCATCACCGCCCGGCTTGAAGCGCGGTACGGCAGGGAGTCCGAGACGATGCAGAACCTTACGAAGATGATCGGGTATGTCATCGACTTCATCGTGGTCCGGACCGAGACCAACTTCATCCACGGCATGCTCTTTGGCGGCTTCCTTGCCATCATCGGCGTGCAGGGCGCGATCCTCTGGGGCACGCTCACGTTCCTGTTAGGCTACATCCCCTTCTTTGGCTTGGCCATTGCCGCAATCCCGGCCATCTTCTTTGCATGGCTCCAGTTCGGGCTGCCCGGGGCGCTTGCGGTGATCGTTGCGGTCTGCATCCTGAACCTCATCATCGAGAACCCGGTATACTCGTGGCTTGCTGCCCGCAAGTTCGAGATGCCGGCGCTCATCGTCATCCTCTCCGTCATCTTCTGGGGATGGCTCCTTGGCCTGATCGGGATGCTGCTCTCGATCCCGTTCACGCTCATCATCCTCCTCTTCATCCAGCTCTCGGACGAGCTGCGCTGGATCAATAAAATGATCGGGGTGGGTCACCTGTTCGAGGACCGGACCAGAAAAGAGGGGCAGGAGTAAAGGACCGGCAGGATCAGGCAATCTGCCTGACGATCACCGCGGTGTCCCCGTCCCAGTCAAGGGTGAGGACCGACCGGCCGATCTCCTTTTTTGTTGCCGTGTCGCGGGCGGTCATCGTGATGGTGACCGGCGTTGCCGTACTGGCGGGCTTGTCCCGGAACGACCAGTAGATCTTGCCGCCACCGGTCGTGACCGATGCCCCCCGCTCGTTCACGGCATAGTCGGGGGGATTCCAGGAAAGGAAGAACCCGTAACCTGCAGTCCAGTCGTACGCCATGGTCGATGAGTCCGTGTCCATGGGGGTGATCAGGCTCAGTTCCAGGCCGGGGGTCGAGGACATCATGGGGGAGTAGCGGTTGGGGGTTGCCCATATCCGGATTGGCGACGATGAGGAAGGAGCGGGGGTCACAGTCTCAACGGTCATCGCCGGTGCCGGGATGACCGTGCACGTGCCCTGCCCGCATCCGCAGGTACCGGCACCGCAGTCGAGGGGGCCCTCGCAGCTCATCGTGCAGATCGGATCGCTGCAGTCGGGTGCGTCAACCCGGTTTATGCAACTGGTCGGGTGGCATCCCCGGGCCGGCACGCACTCCTCGGCAAGGACGCACCCCACTGCGTCCATGGGGGTTGGGGCGGTTACCGTACCGGGTGGCGTAACCGTGGGTTGCGGGACAGCATCGGGAGCCGGGGCAGTGCAGCCGGC
>NZ_PIZH01000478.1 GCF_002835825.1 Methanoregula sp.
CAATGCCGGCCCCATTTAAAAAAAAATTACCGTTTCGCAACCCGCAGGCCGTTCCCTACCGCGAGGAGTTCGGACGCCTCGTGGAAGATCACCGCAAGGGTCACTCCGAGAACCCCGAGCAGGGCGCCGGGGATAAGGATGGCAAGCACGGCAACCGAGAAGACAATGTTCTGGTTAGAGATGGACAGGGCTTTCTTCCCGAATGCAATGGCCTCCGGCACCTTGGACAGGTCGTCGGCCATGAGCGCAACATCGGCCGCCTCGATTGCCGCATCGGTGCCGATCGTCCCCATTGCCACACCGACCGTGGCTTTGGCAAGGGCCGGGGCATCGTTGATGCCGTCGCCGATCATGACGACCGCCCCATACTTCTCTTTGAGCGACTCGATTGCCGCGGTCTTGTCCTCCGGTTTCAGATCGGCCCGGATATCATCGATACCGAGATCCGCTGCCACTGCTTTTGCCGTAACCCCGTTGTCTCCGGTCAGCATGATGGTTGCAACACCCATGGTGTGGAGCTCATCGATCATGGCCTTTGCATTCGTCCGGACCTGGTCCCGCATTGCAATGAGGCCGAGGATCTTCTCCTGCGTTCCTACGAATATGACCGTCTTTCCTTCAGCCCGGAGTCTGTCGATGGTACGCTGGGTTTCTGCATTCCTGGTTGTACCGGTGAAATACTCCGGTCTGCCGGCGAACCATGGGGTCCCGCCGATAATTGCCGTAGCGGCCTGACCGGGAAGGGCGCATTCACCCACCGCCTCGTGTGGCTGGATGTTATCGGTTTCCGCACGCTTTACTATTGCCCGGGCGATTGGGTGATCGGAGCAGCGCTCAACCGTATACGCAATCCGGAGGACTGCGGTTTCATCTCCATTCAGCGCAACGACATCGGTCACAGCCGGGGTCCCGGTCGTAAGCGTCCCGGTCTTGTCGAATGCGACCGCTTTTGTCTTCCCGAGGTTCTCAAGGTGGATACCTCCCTTGATGAGAATGCCGCGTTTCCCGGCCGATCCAATTCCTGCTGCAACCGCGATCGGAGTAGACATGACCAGTGCACATGGTGCTGCTGCAACAAGGAGCACCACGCCCCGTATTGCCAGATCGTTGAACGGGATGCCAAAGAACGGCGGGACAATGATAAGAACGAGGGATATGAAGAAGATCGCCGGGGTATACTTCCGCCCGAACTTCTCGATGAAGGCCTGCGTCTTTCCCTTCTGCTCCTGCGCCTCTTCGACCATATGGATCATCTTCATCAGGGAGTTGTCCTTAAACGTCGCGGTTGCCCGTACCTCCAGGGCGCCATCGACATTCAGGGTTGCTGCGAAGACCTTCATGCCCTCCTGCTTCTCTGCGGGTACGGATTCGCCGGTGACTGCCGCCTCATTGATACTGGACCGGCCTTTTACAATGATCCCATCCGTGGGAATGCCGGCGCCGGGTTTCACCAGGAACATATCCCCGACTTGCAGCTGTTCGGCCGGGATCACCTGTTCGGTCCCGTTCCGGATCAGGACCGCTTCCTTCGGCGCAAGGTCCAGCAGTTTCCGGATCGATGCACGTGTCCGGG
>NZ_PIZH01000020.1 GCF_002835825.1 Methanoregula sp.
CCCTATATCCGTACCGTCGCAGGAGCGCTCGCATCCCGCCAATATTCTCCCCGCTACATTACGATCGACCAGCTCAGAAAAGATCCGCTGCGAGCCGGCGATCTGAACAAGGCTGAACTGCTGGTCATGATCGCGGGGGTCACGGTACCGGGGAAATACCTCGGGGGAACGCCGGCACCGCGCACCGAGATCCAGCAGGTTGGGCACATGGTGAGGGGACCTAAGAAACTGATCGGCGGCCCCATCGGCTTTGGGTATGCCGGGGAGGGCGGGCAGAAGGCGGTCCGGCAGGTGATCAGCGGGTTTGATGCCCTTCTTTCCGGTGAACCGGCGGTTGCGCTGGACAATTACCTGGACGGAAACGAGCCTGAGGGAGTACTGGATTATTCCCGCACCGACCCGTGGAGCATAACGGGGAGCAGCATCGTCGCACAACACCCCGACTTCCCGTACGTGATGTGCGAGCTGGAGACTGCCCGTGGATGTTCGCATGGGGCAACGGGGGGCTGTTCATTCTGCACGGAACCGTTCTACGGTATGCCGAGATACCGGACCATTACAGCCGTTGCCGGGGAGGTTGCCGCACTCCATGCCCACGGCGCCCGGCACTTCCGTGTTGGGAGGCAGCCGGATATCCTCGCGTACGGGGCCGGACCGGGAGAGTATCCCGCACCGGAACCAGAGAAGATCGAAGCCCTCTTCTCCGCGATCCGTACAGCCGCCCCGGACCTCCGGACGCTGCATATCGACAACACCAACCCGCAGACCATTGCCCGGCACGAGGACGCGGCCCGGGAGGCCCTTCGTGCAATCATCCGGCACCACACCCCGGGTGATGTTGCCGCGTTCGGGATGGAGACAGCCGATCCTGCGGTTGTCCGGGCAAACAACCTGAAGGCGCTGCCGGATGAGGTCTTCCGGGCCATCGGGATCGTGAATGAAGAGGGCGGGAAACGCCGGGATAATGTGCCCGAACTTCTCCCGGGCCTCAACTTCGTCTGCGGGCTTGCCGGGGAGACGGAAAAGACCTACGATCTCAATGAGCTGTTCCTCAACCGTGTCCTGAAGGCCGGCCTCTCGGTGCGGCGGGTGAACATCCGGCAGGTGATGCCGTTTGAGGGCACGAAGGCTTACACGGAGAACATGCTCGGGAAGCACGAACGGCGGTTCCGGCAGTTCAAGGAGTATGTCCGGAACCGGATTGACCTGCCGATGCTCCAGCGGGTGTTTCCAATCGGCACTGTGCTCCGTGATGTCAGGATCGAGGTCTCGGCCCCCCTTTCCTTTGGCCGCCAGCCGGGGTCGTACCCGATCCTTGTCGGCATCCCCCTCATCCTTGCGGAACAGACCGTGACGGATGCTGTTGTCGTTGACTGGGGGATGCGGTCGGTGACAGCCCTTCCCGTCCCGGTCAGGATCAATGAGCTTCCTGCGTCTGCCCTCAAGTGGCTGCCGGGCGTGGGAAAGAAGAAGGTTGCGGCCGTTATTGCAAAGCGGCCGTTTAAGGACCTTGCAGCATTCCAGAGGATTGCAGGGAACTCTCCGGTAGACAGCCTGCTGAAATTCTGATCGTGCTCTTGCTCTCTTTGGAAGGTTCGCTATTACTCTTCCGGCCGTTCTGCGAACTGCCGGCAGGGGTCGGGCGGTGTACTTGTGCCGGGCCTCCGGAATCCCGCAACCGCACCTCCGGTCCGAAATACACAATCAGGGAAAACGAAAAAGAGGGATTGTCTGAGATTCAGACCTGCCGGAGCTCGGTGACTTTCAGGATGTCCGTGCGGGTAACGATGCCGAGGATCTTCCCGTCCGCGACAACAGGGATTCGCCCGATGTCCTTTGCCGACATGATCCGGAGGGCGTCAATGACCGGGGCTTCTGGCGGGAGCGTGATGACCTCCCTTGTCATGACATCACGGACCTGCATCGCTTCCCTGTCGATAGGTGAGGTCTTGTTGATGTCCGCCAGCGTGATCATGCCGACCAGCGTATCGCGCTCGATGACCGGGAAGCCGAGGTGCTTGCTTGCGTACATCATCGTGATGACCTCGCTGACCGGTGCCGTAGGGCCAACCGTAGTGACCGGGCTCGACATCATGGAACCGACCGTCACGTCCTGGAGGAGGTGGCTATATTTCACGGCACTTGACTCCATGTTCGCCCCGATGTAGATGAAAAGGGCGATCAGGATCAGGAATGGGGAGAACGCAAAGAGGCCGATGATGCCAAAGAGGATGGCAAACCCCTTGCCGATATCGGCCGCTATCTGGGTTGCCCGGTGGAGGGGCATTCGCTGGGCAAGCCATGCCCTGAGCACCCTGCCACCGTCCATGGGGAATGCCGGGATGAGGTTGAAGACGCAGAGGATGATGTTGAGCACCCCAAGATATCCGAGGGTAAAGACGAGGACGCCAGCCATACCCGGGTCCGTGGTAACGGACGGGACTGCATAGATGAGCAATGAGCAGAGGATCCCGAAGATGAGGCTTGCGATCGGCCCGACAAGGGCCATCGGGAGCTCGGCCTTCGGGTCGGGTATCCCCTCCTCCATGGTCGCGACCCCCCCGAAGATCATCAGCGTGATGCTGTTGATCGCGATCCCCTTGGCCCGTGCAACAAGGGAATGGGCAAGCTCGTGGACGAGGACACCAAAGAAGAGGCCAAGAGCCACGATCGCACCGAGTACGTACGGCATGTATCCCGAAGTTGCAAGTGAGGTGTCGATTTCGACCCGGTAGATCTCCCCGAGCATGTTGATGGTAAAGGGGATCTGGCTCCCGATGATCCAGGCAAAGAGGGGGATGACAAGCAGGAACGTATAGTGGATCAGGATCGGAATCCCGAAAATTCGCCCGATCCGGAAAGATCCGTCCATAATAAAGGGTTATCTTTTTAACTCTTAAGTATATACTTTCATCTGATAACGATGGAAACCCAGATTACCGAGTTGTTCGGGCTTCAGATTTACACGGACAAGGGCATGTTCATTGGCGAAGTCGAGGATGTTGTTCTCGACGTGGATTCCAAGAAGATGGAGGCGCTCGTCGTCGGCAAAGTCAACGATCAGCTCTTCGAGCTCAAGAATTACAAGGGCCTCAAGATCCCGTACCGGATCATCAGCGCAATCGATGATATCGTCCTGATCCGCCACCTGCCCGGAGCCTTTGCCGGTGGAAGCGGCAGCGGCGACATGGAATAATCTCATCCTTTATTCGAGGACAGCGGGAGATCCCCCCATATTTTCTGCTCCCGCGTGGTACTCCTATGGAAAACCGGGAAATCTTTTCAACGATCACCGCCATCCCTCCGGTTTTTGTGCGGCTTGACGGTCGGGCATTTCACCACCTTTCTGATGTGCTGGGCCTTGAGCGGCCGTTTGATGAGTTCTTCCACAAGGCAATGGTGACAGCCTGCACCGCGCTGGTGGCCGACAGCGGCCTCAACCCTGATCTCGCATACACCTTCTCTGACGAGATCAGCCTGTACTTCACAAAGCTCCCGTTCTCCGGTCGGGTGGAGAAGCTCGATTCGGTTGCAGCATCCTATGCAGCCAGCTCGTTCACGCTTGCGCTGGGAGGTACCACGCTCGTTGCGTTCGATGCCCGTGTCATCCCGGCAACACCGGAGTACGCAAAGGAGTACCTGGCGAACAGGCAGGCCGAGGCATGGAGAAACCACATCAATGCTTACTGCCAGCAGGCCTTAATCGAGGAGGGAATGAACCCACGCACGGCCCAGGAGCGGCTTATGGGTCTCCAGGCAAAAGACCTCCACGAGATGATGCATGAGCGGGGTTTCAACCTTGCCACCACGCCGGTATGGCAGCGCAGGGGAACGCTCGTGTACAAAAAACTCACGGAGAAGGAGGGGTTCAACCCGATCACAAAGGAGACGGTAATCACAGAGCGCAGCGCCGTGGTCGCGGAGTCCGATCTCCCCCTCTTCACGAGCCCCGAAGGGCAGGCATTTCTGGAAACGATTGTACAATAACCCGATACCTGATCCCCATCCTGTTTTCCACAACTCGGTCTGTATCAGCCCAAAGGGTTTTGAGGATTTCCGGATATCGGTTTTTTCTGTGGTTTTCTCGTGCCTTTGCATGGCATTAGGTTCATATAGATTGTTGCGATAATCCCCGAAATTATGCCACAAATACTAATTCTGACTTCAATATGTTCGTATTTTTAATTAAAAAACTATAAGTATAACTACAGTACACTATCACCTATCCACAACATGAGGAGGTGAAAATCTGTTCGACTGGGCCGTGTTCCTTAAGATTGTGATTGCAGTCCTCCAGGCAATCTTACAGAATCTGCCCGCGTAACCCGGCAATCGCCGGTTACGGGGGATGACCTTACTCCTTTTATCAACGGACAAGAGGGAATTATCAAACCAATCAACGGGGAAAAGAAAAGGAAGGCAAAAAAGCCGGGATTGTTATCCCGTCTTTGCAATACCAATCGTCATGGAAACGCCTTCCACATCCCATTCCTTCACGGATGCAAAGCGTGATACATCCGGCGTTGTTCCGTCTTTGCAGAACCCGAATGCCTTTGCCCGCACCTCGTCCCCGACCAGGGCAATCATCTGGTCGGTGTGGAGCAGGGCAAGGATGCGCTTGTCGTTGACCGAAACCTCGGCAGAGATGGTGTCCTCCACCGCAAGGTCGAGCTGTTTTCGCATCTCCTGGATCCGCCGGATCACTTCGCGGGCATAACCCTCTGCCTCGAGGTCCGGTGTCAGTGCCACGTCCACGTAGACGGTGGCGTCGGTCATCGGTGCCGAGAAGATGTCCGCGGGAAGCTTCTCGGTGAAGGTGACGTGCTCTGCCCCGATCTCGAATCTGGCAGCGCCATCCATCAGGGAGAATTTCTGTCCTGCATCGACCGCCGCCTTGATCGCGTTTCCATCTGCGGCTTCGATGAGTCCCTTGATCCTGAACGAGTCCTTGCCAAAGCCTTTGCCGAGTGCCTTCATCACCGGCTCGGCATGCCAGCCAATCCGGTCCCATCGTCCCATGACAACGGAGACCTTGCGGGCATTGGCCCGGTCCATGCAGACCGTATTGAGGCGCTCGATTGCGTCCTTCACCGGTTGGGCACTGGTCACGATCACGACTTCGGCAACCGGCCAGCGGAGCTTCCGTTTTCCGGTCTGCCGGGCATTGGCCTGAGCCTCATCGAACGATCTGACGAGCTCGACCGCCTGCTCCAGCTCCCGGTCAACCAGCACGGATTCTCCCGCATCCCAGTCGAGCATGTGGACGCTCACCCTGTCGTTCCTGCACCGGAGGTTCCCGTAAACCTGCTCGGTGAGGTGCGGGCAGAAGGGGGCAAGGAGCCCCATGAGGCGGCGCATGACGTAATACATCGTCTCGTACGCAAAGATCTTCTGCTCCGATTCGCCCTCAAGCCACATACGGGGCCGGACCAGCTGGACGTACCAGCGGGAGAGGTCTTCTAAGATGAAGTTGACAATCTCGCGGGTTGCCCGGTGGAGCTGGCACTCTTTTGTGGCGCTGTCGACCAGCGAGGCGACCGTGTTGATCCGCGAGATGATGAACCGGTCCTCATCCGGCATCTGGCGGATGTGGGCCCGGATAAAGGAGTCGTCCCAGGTCCCGTTGTTCGTGGCGGGCTCGAATTTGTCGAGGATCATGTACGGCAGCGGGAAGCGGTACACGTTCCAGAGGATGTTGACCGCACGGTTGATGGTGCCGACGCCTTCCCAGTTGAATTTCAGGTCGTCCCAGGGTGCAGAGGAGGAGAGGACGTAGAGCCGGAGGACGTCGACGCCGACCTTCTCGATGACATCGCCGGGGTTCACCACGTTCCCGAGGCTCTTTGACATCTTCTTGCCTTCTGCGTCGAGGGCGAAACCATGCATGCAGACGCTCTTGTACGGGGCCTTGCCAAACGCGATGGTGCTTGCCCCGAGCTGCGAGTAGAACCAGCCCCGGGTCTGGTCTTGCCCTTCGGTGATGAAATCGGCAGGCCAGAGTGCCTCGAAGTCTTTTGTCTCCTTCGGGAACCCGAGCGTTGCCCAGGAGGCTACTGCCGAGTCGAACCAGACATCGAAGATGTCGCCGACCCGCTTCATGGTGCCGCCGCAGGAGCAGGGGAACGTAACCTCGTCCACGTACGGGCGGTGGGGGTCGGGCAGCGGCTTACCGCTCAGTTTTTCGAGTTCCGCGATGGTGCCGACGACATGATACTTGTCGCATTTGCCGCAGACCCAGACCGGGATCGGGATACCCCAGTAGCGCTGGCGGGAGATGCACCAGTCGCGGGCCTCCTTGATCCAGTCGTAGAACCGTGCGGATCCTGCCCACTCGGGGTACCAGGTCACCTTCTCCACCTCTGAGAGCATCAGGTCCCTCATCTCGGATGCCTTCAGGAACCACTGCGAAGTTGCCCGGAAGATGATTGGGGTCTTGCACCGCCAGCAGTGGCCGTACCGGTGGGTGACCTTCTCCTGCGCGAGGAGGTGGTCGCCCAGTGCGGTAAGGACGTTTTCGTTTGCGTCCCGGACAAACTGGCCGGCAAACTCCCCGGCATTGTCTGTGAACCTGCCTGCACCGTCGACCGGGCAGACAATCTGGAGGCCTTCTTTTGTCCCGAGCACGAAGTCGTCCCAGCCATGGCCGGGGGCGATATGCACCATGCCGGTATTCTCGAGGGCAACAAAGTCCGCTGCAACGACCCGGTGCTGGATCTCTTTCTGGAGGGGGACATTTTCCTTCAGCGGCGACTCGTAGGTCCACCCAACGAGTTCTGAGCCCTTCTTCTTCTCGACAACCGCGAAGTCCTTGTACCGTCCCTTCTTCAGCACGGCCTTGACAAGGGGTTCAGCGATCCAGAGGAACTCCTCCTTCCCGTCCTTCTTTGCAAGCACCTTTGCGTACTCGAACTCCTTTGAGACCGCGACTGCCACGTTGGCCGGGAGGGTCCAGGGGGTTGTGGTCCATATGAGGAGAAACTCTCCCGTTTTTCCGGTGAGGGGGAACTTGACGAAGATCGAGGGGTCGCTCTCGTCCCAGTACTCCACCTCGGCATCCGCGATCGCCGTCTCGCACCGGGGGCACCAGTTCACCACCCGATGGCCGCGTTCCAGCATGCCCCGCTCCTGTGCCCGGGCAAGGGTCCACCAGGCAGCCTCGATATACTCGGGTTTTACGGTCTGGTACGCACCGGGGAAATCCAGCCAGACACCGAGGGCTAAAAACTGGTCGTCCATCAGCTTCTTGTTCTCTACCGCGAACTCCCGGCACTTCTCGATGAACGGCTGGATCCCGAACTTCTCGATGTCCTTTTTTGAGACAAATCCCAGTGCCTGCTCGACCTTCACCTCTATGGGGAGTCCGTGCATGTCGTACCCCGCCCGGTCGATGACGTTTCTGCCATTCATGCGCTGGTAACGCAGGACCGAGTCCTTGATGATCTTGTTCCATGCGGTCCCGAGATGGATGTGTCCCGTGGTGTAGGGCGGACCGTCCACGAAAAAGAACGGTTTGCATGCTGCCCGCTGCTGCTTAACTGCCTGGTAGGTATCGTGGGTGCGCCAGTATTCCTGCACCTCACGCTCGATCTCCTTTGCGCTGAAGTTCGCGGTGACTTCCTTCACTTACAACCCCTCGTGGCATTCCCCGCCTCCGCTTTGAGCCGGTGGAATATGCGATAGATACGTTTGCTCCACTGCACAAAGTAGTTTTTCTCCTGTTTGATTCCTCCTGTCCTCTGGTGCAGGCCGCACTACGACACCGGTGCCTCGGCCTCATGCCGGTTTTGCCGATGGTGCTATGTATGTCCTGCTGCCCATACTGGATCAGGAACAAACGGAGCACACCGATGACCGAGATCTACCCGCTCCTCCTGGGAGGAGAGAAAAAGGAGACAAAGGAGACAATTCCCGTACGGTTCCCGTACACGGGCGAACTGTACTGCACGGTCAGCCAGGCAACGAGCAATGACCTGAAGGCAGCAGTGACAAAGGCAGTATCCGGGTTTGAGAAGACGCGCCGGCTCCCCGTTCATGCCCGGGCGGAGATCCTGCACAACCTCGCAGACGCGATCCATACGAGGGCAAAAGAACTTGTCGAGGTCATGGTCATGGAAGGGGGCAAGACCCGGAAGTTTGCTACCGCCGAACTGGGCCGGGCTGAGGTGACGATCCGGACATCGGCAGAAGAAGCAAAACGGGTCTATGGCGAGATCATCCCCCTTGACCTGAGCAAGGATACAGAGGGCAGAACAGGGTTCCTCCGGCGCTTCCCGCTCGGGCCTGTTGCCGGTATCGTGCCCTTCAACTTCCCGCTCAACCTTGCCTGCCACAAGCTTGCGCCTGCCATCGCCGCGGGAAACTCAGTCATCCTCAAGCCCGCATCCGCCACACCGGTCTCGAGTCTCCTTCTCGGGGAGATGGCCATTGATGCAGGAGTACCGCCCGAGGCGGTCAGTGTTGTGCCGTGCACGGGAGCACGTGCAGAGGCGCTCGCCCGGGACCCCCGTGTTGCCTTCCTCTCGTTCACCGGCTCCTGCGCTGTCGGCTGGCACCTGCGGGAGATTGCGGGGAGGAAGAAGGTTGGCCTGGAACTTGGCGGCAATGCGGCAACGATCGTGCACGAGGACGCAAACCTGCCCTTTGCCGCCCAGCGGATCGTGACCGGCGGGTTCACAAACGCCGGCCAGGTCTGTATCTCGGTCCAGCGGGTGCTCGTACACCGGCCGGTGTACGAGGAGCTCGTGGAGATGGTGGTCTCCGGCACAAAGGCCCTGAAGGTCGGCGACCCCCGTGACCCGGCAACGGACGTGGGCCCGATGATCGACCAGCTGAAGGCCGAGGAGGCGTACCGGAAAGTGCAGGAAGCAATCCGCCAGGGAGCCCGGGCACTTGTCGGGGGAACGCTCGAAGGGACGATGTTTTCCCCGACGGTTCTTGAAGGGACGACACCGGCAATGCGGGTGAACTGTGAGGAAGTCTTCGCACCGGTCATTTCTGTCGTGCCCTATGACGATTTCGATGAGGCGCTCCGGATCGCCAATACCGGGGAGTACGGGCTCCAGGTCGGCATCTTCACCCAGAACCTCAACCGGGCCATGCGGGCGTACGCAGAGATGGATGTCGGGGGTGTGATCGTGAACGACATCCCGACCTTCCGCACGGACCAGATGCCCTATGGCGGGGCCAAGGGATCGGGCCTTGGAAGGGAAGGCCCGCGGTTCGCTATCGAGGAGATGAGCGCACTCCGGCTGATGGTGGTCAACCGCGATGGTGGGAAGGAATAGGAACATCAGGAGTGCCTGCAGGTGCAGAAGATACAGATTGCCGTTGCCGGGGGTGCAGAGGCTGATGCAGAGGAGTACGAAACCGCCCGTGTAGTCGGCCGGCTCATCGCGGAGAACAGGGCCGTGCTCATCTGCGGCGGGCTCGGCGGGGTGATGGAGGCCGCCTGCCGGGGTGCGCAGGAACAGGGCGGGACAACGGTCGGGATCATCTCTGGCACCGGTGACGGGAATCCGTACCTGGGTATAGTTGTCCGGACCGGCCTTGGCCACGGGCGGAACGTGCTCGTAGCGCAATCGGGGGATGCGCTGATCGCAGTCGGTGGAAGTTACGGAACGCTCTCCGAGATCGCAATCGCGTTAAAGACCGGTTGCCCGGTCTTTGGTCTCTCCACGTGGGAGATCGAAGGAGTTGTGTCGTGCATGACGCCGGACGAGGCGGTGAAGCGGGCGCTCGAAGCAGCAAAGGTGAGGGCAGCCGGCCGGAGCCACCCTTAATCGCCTGCAATGACAAAGAAAGAAACAATGAGGATCGCACTCATCAACTCCCGGCAGGACAAGGCCGGGCTGAATATCCGGCACCACATCGAACGGCTCCTGGACGCCAGGGACACTGCCGTACCGGAGAACGGTCATGCATACGATTTTTACGATGTGGAAGAGCGCCTGATCCATACATCGGCAGTTGATGCGAAGATCGATTGCGACCTCGTTATCTTTCTCTCCCGCCATTCCAGCGTGAACCCGGTTCCGGTCCTTACCGTCCACGTTACGGGGAACTACCGGGACGCGGAACTGGGCGGCAGTCCCCGGACGCTCGCCCCTGCAGCCCCCGCCATGATGCAGGCAACCCTCCGGGCCCTTGCCCGGCACTGCCCCGCCGGCTACCGTGTCTCCTTCGAGGTAACTCATCACGGGCCGACCGATCTCGTCCACCCCTCGTTCTTTGTCGAGATCGGGAGCACGGAGAAAGAGTGGACCGACAAGGAAGCGGGACGGGCTGTGGCGGAGAGCGTCCTCTCTGCCGTGCCACAGAACCCCGTCCCCCTGATCGGGTTTGGCGGCACCCATTACGCAGCCCGCCAGACCGAGATAGCCCTTACCTCGCGGGGAGCATTCGGCCACATTGCCCATACCCGCGAGATCGCGACACTGGACGAGGCGATGGTGCGTTCGATGCTGGAGCAGAGTGGGGCTGTCGCAGTCTATGTCGACCGGAAAGCACTCGACAAGACGGATCTCAACCGGGTATCCGGGATGCTCGACGCTCTCTCTGTACCCCGGCTCACCGAGAGCGAGATCACGTCCCTTGGTCACCTGTCCTGGGACACGTATTGTGCCATCCGGAAGATGGCGGGAGCAGTCTCGCCTGGTGCCCGGTGTTTCATTCACGCACTTTCCGGTTCGGGCGAACCGGTCCTTGTACGGGCAAATCCGGTTTTGCTGGCCGAAACTGCCAAAACAAACGAGCCGGACCTGTTAAAAAATCTGGACGATCTGCCCGTTGTTCACCTTTCCACGCACGATAACCGCCTGCTTCCCGAATTCATCACCTTTGCGGGGAATTCCCCGGAAATCATACATGCTTTAAATACATTGTGCGTAAAAATCATACGTAGAGAAGAGATCACTGCAACGGAGAACGATTGGCTGATCATCACGAAGGTCCGGTTCGATCCGCAAAAAGCGCGCGAACTGGGGATCCTGCCCGGGCCTTCCTACAAAGAGCTGGCAGGGGGCCGGCCGGTAGTTGCTGGTGGGAGGACGATCACACCGGACATGGTGTCCTCCGTCAGTGAGATCCGAGTCCACATCCCGGGGTTGGAGAAGATTTCATGAGGTCCATTGTTGAAGAGGCACTCACCAAGGCAAGGGACGAGACAGTGTCCCCTATGCAGAATAACGAAGACCTTGACCAGATTCTTGCGGAGCTCAAAACCGAGATCGCGGTGGTCGGCTGCGGAGGCGGCGGGTCGAACACGATCTCCCGCATGACGGAGGAGGGTATCCACGGCGCCAAGCTCATCGCCATCAACACGGATGCCCAGCACCTGATCCGCACCCGTGCCGACCAGCGTATCCTTGTCGGCCGGCAGCGGACCCGGGGCCTCGGCGCCGGCTCCATTCCACAGATTGGTGAGGAAGCAGCCCTCGAGAACGAGCAGGAGATCCGTGCCCTCGTCTCCGGCTGCGACATGGTCTTCATCACGGTCGGGCTTGGCGGCGGTACCGGAACGGGTGTTGCCCCGGTTGTCGCCAAGGCTGCCCGGGAAGAAGGGGCCTTAACCATCGCGATCGTCACCCTGCCGTTCGCCGCAGAGGGCTCGATCCGGATGGAGAACGCAGAAGCCGGGCTTGAACGTCTCCGGGACGTTGCCGACACGGTCATTGTTGTGCCCAATGACCGGCTGCTCGAAGTCGTCCCAAAGCTCCCCCTCTATGCGGCATTCAAGGTGGCAGATGAAGTCCTGATGCGTGCGGTCAAGGGCATCACTGAACTGATCACGATGCCCGGGCTCGTCAACCTCGACTTTGCCGATGTCCGCACTGTCATGGAGCGCGGTGGCGTTGCCATGATCGGGATGGGCGAGAGCGACTCCGAGGACAAGGCCGCAGACTCGGTAAAGAAGGCAATCCGTTCCCCGCTGCTCGATGTGGATATCAGCGGCGCAACCGCCGCGCTCGTGAACGTGGTTGGCGGCCCGGACATGACCATGGAAGAGGCCGAGGGCGTTGTCCAGGAAGTCTATGCCCGCGTGGACCCGAACGCCCGGATCATCTGGGGTGCGCAGATTGACCCGGCCATGGAGGACAAGATGCGGACCCTCCTGGTCGTGACTGGCGTACGGTCGCCACAAATATATGGTCGTAGTGAGAAGCTTACCCCCAAAGTACAGAAACAGTTTGAGATCGATTTTCTCAAGTGATTACATATGGAAATTTCCAAGCCAGAAATCAAAACGGACGTCATCCATGAGGAATTGTTCCGCAAGTACCTCAGGGTCTTAAAACTCGCGCGCACTCCCACCCGGGAAGAGTTCACCAAGATCGCCACCGTTGCGGCGGCCGGTATCCTCCTTGTCGGGATGATCGGGTTCATCATCTTCGTGTTTTTCGACCACAAACTGATGCTGGGATTCTGATCCCCGATGTCTATGACCCAGCCCCAGACC
>NZ_PIZH01000479.1 GCF_002835825.1 Methanoregula sp.
CCTTGGGAGGGGTGGGTACACCTCCCCCCTTTGCAGAGAAACCTTCAGCCCGGGAACTGGTACCTGCAATGCTCCTTTCTATCTGGTGTTAGTATCCACGGGATACCGGGAGATTAAAAGCCGCATGAAGCCGTGGAAAACCCCGTTTTCCCGGTAGCAGGTCCTGTTCACCAATGAAAAAAAGTGCCGGACCTCACATGTCGCAGCAGTAGCAGGTGGTGTTCTGGAGGAGCTTGGAGTTCTTGATCCACAGGCAGGTCCCGAACTTGTCCCACGGGTTGATGACCGTGGTCTTGTCAATCTTGCCCAGTTTTTTTAAGTGATTTAAGTCCGCCACGATCTTCCAGACATAATTGATCGGGCGGTAGCTCTTTGTCCCGCTCCCCACCGGGTAGATGCCCGGGTCGTCTGCGGTCTGGAATACCTCCGGTGTGCTGCCGATGAACCGGGGAACGCCAGCATCGACAAACACGTAATCCTTCTTCCCATCACTGAATACCTTGAGGGACGAATCAGGAACCTCTTCGACAACACGGATGCCGGTTGTCTCGTACCCGAGATCCTCAAACACCATCAGCGAAACGTCATAGCCTTCCCGTGCAAGGAGGTTAACGAGCAGCAGGCTTTTTTCATCCGAATCTCCGGCCTTGTCATAGATTACTTCGACCGGGTATTTGCGTTTCGGAGACGGGTTCTCGACATAGGGGATCTGCTGGACAAAGGCAACGATCAGTTCAAAGTACTCGTCATCCGAGAGATATCCGCCGTTCTTGTACCGGGCATTCCGCAACTGGGAGAGGACACCCGAATAGAGTTCCTCCATCGCCGGATCGGACTCAAAGGTATCGATATACTGGCGGATCTCGGCCGGGTTCATGGAACTTGCCGGAAGATCGATCTTCATCTGGCGGGCCCCATAATAGACCGACATGTTGACCGGGATCCGGAGGGTATATTCCTGCTGTCCGCTTTGCGGAGCGTAGTTGAAGGTGAATGTGCGGTGCCCGACCCGGCTTACGTCCCCGTACGGAACAATAAACAGCGGGTTACCGGAGGCTCCAGCCGGAGCCTTTTCTGTAACGGCCGTGACGGATGGTTCCGGTTCATCGTCTTTCATCACATCTTGGGATGAGGGTGACGCTGCCGGTGTGACCGGGCCGGAAAAACCGGGAGCGTTGATGGTGATCTGGACGCAGCCACTCATGATGATACAGAGACATAACAGGAGAGCGGCACAGAACCCGGTACACTTCATGACAATTTCGTTTACCCTGACCATATTTGAGGATTGGCTTTTCTTGTTTTTGCCAGGATGAGATCGAAATCTTCAAAAAATATTCCGGCTTTTAACCATGAGAGGGATTTTTTTTGAAATCATCACCTATTCTCGCTGTTCTGCTCGTGACTGCCATTCTTATTCCTGGCACGCTTGCCGCAGATCATACCATCCAGTTCCAGAACCATTGCCTGTATGAAGTGTCAGTTGTCATCATCGGTGGTCTTGAATTCAAAAACCCGGGCACGGGGCAAGTTTACATCGCCATCCATGACCTGCCTGCAACC
>NZ_PIZH01000480.1 GCF_002835825.1 Methanoregula sp.
AAGACCAGCGGACGGTCGGGTGCGGAGGCGCCTCAAACCAGTCCTGCCGCGAGCAGGCAATGGAAGGGAGCAAGTTTGGCGTGGGCCTCTATGTCATCACCCAGCAGACCAGGAACGTTGACGAAAATGTGCTTGGCCAGATCAACGAGTTTGTCGTGATGGGCCTCGGTGACCGGGGCGACCGCGAGATCATCATGGGCAGCGCCAAGCAGGACTTATCGAAAATGGAGATCGAGATCCAGACTCTCGATCAGGGTGAAGCGATACTCTCAACCATCGGTATCCCGTTCCCCGTAAGTACAAGGATCCACGAGTACGAGACCTATATCGCAATGCTCAACGCGATCAGGAAGAAGGATGTCCGCGAGGGGCTCGACACCGGGTTCTCGTAAGGCGATCTGTCCCTGCGGAAACCATGGCATATACGGCTTCCGGGGGGTGACGTGCCGGGTTCCCCGTGCACAAATACGATCCCTTATCAGGCCGGTTTTCCTATCTCTTTTTACAGACTCCTGGTCGTCCCTCCCCCCTCCTGAAGGATGGCCGGGTTACAGGTGATTGCCATCGACAAGAAGAAACTCCTCCTCATCGCTGCAGCCATTGTCATCATCATCGCGGCAGCCTGGGCCGGGTACACGATCGTCCATGCCAGCACGCCGGTACGGATCGGGGTACTCCTGGCCCTGACCGGTGACGTGGAATTCAGAGAACCGCTCGAATGGGCTAAGGACACCATCAACAGCCAGGGAGGAGTGGGGGGACGCAAGGTAGAACTCGTGTACAAGGACACGTCGTCCGGCAACATTACCGCGTTGGCACAGGAACTCTTAAACGACGATTCCATCCGGATCGTTATCGGGCCTGAGAACAGCGATGAAGTATTTGCCCTTGCCCCGTCATTCATTGCCAAAAGGAAGGTCCTGATCAGCCCGACTGCAACATCCGGGGACATTATCCGGGCCTTCGGGAAGAAGGGCTATATCTGGCGGACAACGCAGGGCGATGCGGCACAGGTCAAGGTCATCCTGTCTATCCTGAAAGAGAAAGGCGCAAGGAGAGTGGCGCTGCTTGCAACAAACAACACCTATGGCAGGACATTCTATGACTGGTTTGGCTTCTTTGCAACGGAATACGGGATCGATACGCCGTATATCCGGCAATTCGATGAGGGATCGCCCACGCTTGAAGCCGATGTGAAGCAAGCGCTGAAAACCGATCCGGACTATCTTGTCGCAGCCTGCTGGCCGGAGGATGCAGCAACCATCAAAAGGATCATCGACACATCGGGAAGCCGGACACGACTCTTCCTCACCGATGCGTCAGCCCAGCCGGCGCTCATTGAACGGCTCGGCACCGCTGCCGGGGGTCTTGAAGGGACAAACCCTGCAGCGGATCCCACGACCGGGTTTGTGGAGGCCTACGAGCAGAAGTTCGGGCACCGACCGGCGGATTTTGCTGCGCCAACCTATGATGCCCTCCTGATCGCTGCGTTCACGGAAGCCCGCCAGGACCGGGCACCCTTCGAGTCGCTTGCGGATTCGGTGTACCAGGTTGTGCAGGGT
>NZ_PIZH01000481.1 GCF_002835825.1 Methanoregula sp.
CCACGAGCCGCAGCCCACTCACACAAGGGGGAGTGCGGAAGGGATGGGCTGAAACGGATCTTCGGGGATCTTCTTACCGATACGCTGGAGGGGGCATGAGGATGAACGGCGGAACTGATTGGGGAGGGGCGTCATGGCACTGAAGGAAGCTGTCGAGATGGCAAAGAAGGGGCTCTCCTATGCAAAGAGGACGAAATACAAGGAGGCGCTCGCCTACTACAACAAGGCGCTCACCATTGACCCGAATTACGCGGAGGGGCTCTTCCTCCGGGCAGCAGCGCTGATCGAGTCCGGCAGGTACAAGGAAGGTCTTTTAGACTGCGACAAGGCGATTGCCATCAACCAGAACCTTTCCGAGGCCTGGTCCAAGAAAGCGCTTGCCCTTTTCTATCTTGAACGGATCGAGGACGCCCTCGCCGCGAGCACCCGGGCATCGACCCTGAACGCGAACGATGTCACGGCATGGTACATCAAAGGCGTCTGCCTTGACGAGATGGGCCGGAGCGACGAGGCACAGGAAGCGTACGGGAAGTCACTCGAACTCGAAATTATCCTCGACATGCACGCGGATGCAAAGAAGATCCGGCAGCAGCGGTAGCGCACCAGGATAAGGCATCGCTCTTTTTTGCGGCTATCGAAAGCATTATCAAACGGAAAACCAATGTCACGATCAGACGGAGGAATCCGCATGTTATCGAAGTCTATGGAAACTGCGTTAAACCGGCAGGTCAACCGCGAGATGTATTCCGCGTACCTGTACCTGGCAATGTCTGCGTATTTTGAGACCGCAAGCATGAAGGGATTTGCAAAGTGGATGCGGATCCAGGCAAAGGAAGAGCAGACCCATGCGATGAAGATCTACGATTACATCATTGCACGCGGCGGTAAGGTCACGCTTGACGCAATCGAAGCCCCGAAGGCAAAGTGGGCCTCGGCCGGAAAGGTCTTCGAAGAGGTCTTTTCTCACGAGCAGAAGGTTACCGCGATGATTAACAACCTCGTGGACCTCGCGATCAAGGAGAAAGACCACGCAACATTCGAGATGCTCCAGTGGTTTGTCAAAGAGCAGGTGGAAGAAGAGGAACACGCAAGCGAGATCGTCTCGCAGATCGCTATCCTTGGCGATGTTGTCGGGCATCTCTTCTGGCTCGACCACCAGCTGGGGAAGCGGGAATAATTCATTTCCTTTTTCTTTCGTTCATCACCCACATTGTTTCTTCATCCGGGCAGGGGCGCTCGTTCTTTCGTCCGGATAACCGGCGGGATTATACGGTATGGCTGTCAACATACCCCGCAGGGGAGTGTTCTCACGTGAAGAGTCCCGTGTATTTTGCGAGCCTCCGTGCGTATTCCGATAAGGAAGCGACCACGGAGAAAGTGCGACGGCTGTTCGATGTGGCCGGGTTTTCCGATCTCATTGCACCGCAGGACAAGACCGGAATCAAGCTCCATTTCGGGGAGGTGGGGAGCGACGGGTTCATCAGCCCGGTGTACGTGCGGCAGGTCGTCGAGAAGGTGAAGGAGAACAAAGGTCTCCCGTTCCTCACGGATACAAACACC
>NZ_PIZH01000482.1 GCF_002835825.1 Methanoregula sp.
GTGGCACTGCTGCTTCGAGGTAGCGTTCCCGCACCCGGCCCGGTACTTCTGCACTGCATGTCGTAGTCATGGAAAACACCCGTGTATAAAATCCCGGGTAAACTTAACTTTCTGGTTTTTTCCCCGTTTTCCTGATGGAGACACAGTTGATAACCGGGTCACCGGTAACGATATATCGCCGGATGACCTGCCCGAGCACTTCGACGATATCGTTCACTTTGATATCTTCTTCGGGGCTCGTGAACATCTTGACCGGTATTGCACCGCTGCGATCTGCAACGATATACTGCGGCCGGTTCAGGAACTGGAAACGGGATTGCTCAACAACACCTTCGATCCGGACGATCTTGCCTATCATGCTCTCGTTTATCAGTCTCACTCGGACTGTTTTTGCCTGCCGTTCGTATTCCGGCCTGAGATCCGCATACTGCCGCTGGCTCATGTAGTTGAGGGCAACGGGAAGGATAAGGAGCATAAAAAGAACCGGAACAAGCCAGATCAGGTGTGACCTGACTACCGGACTGAATATTGAGGCGATTATTACAAGTATAGTAAAGATTACAAAGACCGCAATTGCGAGAATTGAGACCTTTACATCAACATTTCCGATCTTCATCGAAAAATGTTATGTTGGGGATCTACTTCAGCGCTGCGATCTCTTTCCGGAATGCAACCCAGTAGATAACACCGACGAAGAGCAGGCCTCCGACAATGTTACCAAGGGTAACCGGTATAATGTTCGCGGTCCACATCGTGACCCAGTTTACGCTGGCAACGATCTTGGTGGGATCTGTAACGAATCCTTGTGCGAAGATACCGGCAGGGATGAAGTACATGTTCGCGATCGAGTGCTCGAATCCGCTGGAAACGAAGGCCATGATCGGGAACCAGATACCAAAGAACTTGCCGACCGCGTCATCTGCACAGATACCGAGCAGGATGGCGAGGTTGACCAGCCAGTTGCACGCAATGCCCTTGAGGAACGCAGACCAGAAGCCCATGAGGCCGACATATGCGGTCTTGGCTTTGGCGATCGCGATGGCACGTGTACCAAATGCTGTCAGGGTACCGACACCCGCAGAGTCGAAGCTTACCAGGGGTCCGTTTGCCATGATGTAGGCAAACACAACGGAACCGATGAAGTTCCCGATGTATACCCAGAGCCACAGGTTCATGACCTGTGCCCAGCTGATCTTGTGGATGAACGCGGCCATCGGGGCGAGCATCGCGTCGCCCGTGAAGAGCTCAGCACCGGTAAGCACGGTGATAATAAGCCCAACAGGGAACACAGCACCCAGGATTAACTGGGAAAAACCGGCACTTGCCGTGCCGAATGCAAGCGCAGGATCGCTTGCCATGATACCGGTTGAACAGACCGTCGCAAGAGCAGCACCCATGGCGATGTACGCGCCGGACATGAATCCACGGAGGACCATGTTCCAGGCCGGCAGGCCAACTTTGTACTTCCCGGCATCTCCGGCCTTGGCCGTGATAGCTACCGGTGGATGAAACACCATTTTTTTACACACCTCTGAATCAATCACCTATACC
>NZ_PIZH01000483.1 GCF_002835825.1 Methanoregula sp.
TACGGAAGCAACAAATGGTTTGTTCGAAGGAGAATCCCCTCTTCCCGTCAAACAAGCCTTAGCAGCATCCGGTTCGATTAAACCCCCCTGCCACAGGCCAAAACCCGTTTTGCCTGCGAATCGGCCAAAAGAATGTGGCTAAAAATTACCTCCCCTCTGCGGCGTAAAAATGGAGACTTTCTCCTAATTATTCCCTCATTTTCCGGAATTATTCCCTCTGGTTCCGGAAAAGGGGGGAAACGGAGCCCGCAATAGGCCCGGATTGCCGTATCCCTGATATGGGGTGCACACACACCCATTCATAGAGCAGGTGTTTTTCAACGTTCGGGTGTGGACTCTGGTTTATGTGCGTTTCAACAGAGCGCGCTATGTTGCGAAGCAGCAGAGAAATCTCATGAAAATCCCGGGGATATTCATCTCCGCCAAAAGGTGCCTTTATCCAAAAGAGAATCACCGGCACGAAAAAAGAAGAGAATGAATACTGTTATTCTTTCTTCGGCGGAATCTTGATGTCGAGGCCGTACTTCTCCGCATTCCGGTCTGCAATGGCTTGGATGGCTGCGATCTCGGCTTCCTGCAGTTTGGGCTTGAAGAGGTGGCGGAACCGTTTCTGGGTCTTGAGGTATTCGGTTACCGGTTTCCGGACAACCTTCTTCACCTTGGTGACCTTGCCGTCAACCATCTCGAAGTTGGGCCAGAGCCCGGTCTCGATGGCGAGTTTTGCGATCGCGATGGTCTGCTCGCCCTCGAATCCCCAACCGGTGCAGCAGGGTGCATGGACCTGCACATAACACGGCCCGGGGGTGTTGATGGCTTTTTCGACTTTCTGCCGGAGGTCTGCCGGGTAGGCGATGGACGCGGTGGCGACATAGGGTGCCCCGTGGGCGGCGAGGATGGCCGGCATGTCCTTCTTGGGCCGCTTGTTGCCAAACGACTGGGAGCCGGCCGGGCTCGTTGTCGTGCTGGCATCAAGGGGCGTGGCACCGGACCTCTGGATGCCGGTGTTCATGTAGGCCTCATTGTCGTAGCAGATGTAGGTGAAGTCATGGCCGCGCTCGAATGCGCCGCTGATGCTGATCATGCCGATATCGAAGGTTGCGCCGTCACCGGCCATGATTACGATCTTCTCTTTCCTGCCCTGCTTCTTTAACGAAGCTTCAATGCCCGATGCAACGGCAGCTGCGTTCTCGAAGAGCGAGTGAATCCACGGGACTTTCCACGCGGTCTCGGGATACGGGGTGGAGAAGACCTCCATACAACCCGTGGACGAGACCACGATCGTCTCGGTCCCCGCCGCTTCTGTGACGAGCCGGGCGGCAAGCGCAGCCCCGCAGCCCCCGCAGGCACGATGGCTGCAGTCACAGAGATCGCAGGTCTTTTGCTTCTCTTCCAGTTCAGCTCAATTCCTTCCTCAGGCCAGAGAACTGGACGCTTACACCCTTCTCGCTGAAGTCAACGATCTTCTTGAGATCCTTTGTTCTTATTTCCCCGCCGTCCACCCCGCCTATGTAGTCTTGCCTGGGTAACTGCTGCCCGTCCATTGCACCG
>NZ_PIZH01000021.1 GCF_002835825.1 Methanoregula sp.
CTCCCCAGGTAATCGGTTCCGGGGACGAAATTCCTGAACGCTCAAGCGATCAGTATCGTGCTGATCTGATGCGAAACATTCGCTTAAAGGAAAAAGGTTGATCTCATAGATTAAATGGAGGAAAAGATGAACCGGGAAGAGATCGTTGACTGTGTCCTCTTTGTTGGGGGGATAACCTCACTCATCATCCTCATGATATTCATTTTCCGCTCTGCATGAGATATCGACAAAAGGCAATGTTCGTTACCAGATGAACCGGGTCCTACTTCTTCCCCCCACCAGCCGCCTTCACGATCTGGTCCATCGTCACGGGCAGCGTCTTCTCGAACGGCACGGACCAGTGAAAGAGGACGGCATCGATGACTGCCGCCCCCTTGATTGTGACCTGCACGGTGCCCTGTGCCGCGAGCGCCGCGAGCGCCGCAAGGAGGATGGCGTTGTCCGACCTGACCGGGACCGTGATGAGCGTACTGTCGTTTGCCGGGATGGTCACCCGGCCGGTATTTCCTGTCGCGATCTGCCGGACGGTAGCGCAGTCCCGGCACAGCACTTTAAAGGGGACTTCCTGCACCGTCACGCCAAGCGGGTTCCGGTTTTTTACCCGGATTGCTACTTTGAGTTCAAGAGAGGAGACCGAGAGCGAGCCGAGCTGTACGTCTTCGAGACTGACTTCCGGTTCGTGCAGGAAGGGCATTGTTAGAACATTGTCCCGAACCGGTTAAATACCCTGTTCATCCGTTCTGTTATTTCCGGCTCCGGAGTTCGTTTTCCATTGCAGCGAGGGCGGCATTGGCCTCTGCCTCGGTTATGCCCGGGGTATCCCGGATCCGGTCAAAGCGGCTGCACATCAGATCAGGGCACTTCCCGCAGTGCGGAAGCTTCCTCTCGTTGTTACAACAGTCATAGATCGCACAGCGGTCAATGCCGATGAATGCCGTCCAGAAGGGGATCCCTTGTGTCTCCTTGCAACCTTTGCATTCCTTCCCGTGATGGTCGCAGTCGCTGCACGAATACCCGCATACTGTCTCAATCTTCTTCTTTGCCATACACACCTGTCCCTGCCGAAACTGCATAAAGACGCTGGATACGGAGTGTGAAAGTGCGGAGTGTGAATAGAGGACGCCCGGGCTTACAGGAACGTGAGCGGGTGGAGTTCCGCTTCCGCTCCCTTTCCGGATTTGATCCGTTTGATCAGCGCCAGTTCGGACTTCAGGCCGAGGTCCCTGCTGAGCCGCTCGGCCTGCTCCAGCTTGTCCGCGGTGACCGCGTATTTCTCCGGGCGCTCGTCTACTGCGGCATGATAGAGCAGGGCCTCGGAAATGAAGGTCTGGACAATCCCGTGGTCAGACGAGATCTGGCAGTAGATCTCGAACGCGTTAGCGTACTTGTTGTCCAGGTTCTTTGGCAGGGGTTTGTCCAGCCTTAGGTGGGCGACCCGCGCCAGTTCGCACTCCCCGATAAGCCCTTGGGCGAACCAGTTGATGTTCCGGATCCGCTGGGCAGCTTCCTTTGCCTCCCCGTACAGCCGGGCCGCCTCGTCCACGAACCGGTCGCCGGCCTCCGGCGGGGAGAGGAATGCCCGCGCCCGGGCAAGCTCTGCCTGTTCGGGCAGCAGCCAGACATGGCCCCGGGGCATAGTCTCTCCGTAGATCTCCCCGGCCTTTGCATAGCTGGCCTCTGCCTTGTCCAGCTCTCCAAGGATACGGTTGACGGAACCGGTCCTCCTGTGGATATCGGCCTCCAGTTCACGGATGTCCGCGTCCTTGCCGGATGGATCGGCCGTATGGCAGAGTTCGAGCGCTTTTCTGAACCGTGCGGGTGCATAGGGTGATGCAATGTCCCCGCAGACGAGTTCCACCTCGCCGGCGCCAAAGAGGCTCCGGGCCTTTGTGACGGGCCCGGAATCCCGGTCCTGGTACGCAGCGAGGAATGCCTCTTTTGCCCCGGCAAGGTCGTTGGTGTGAAGCAGGATATGGCCCTTCGAGATCGGGGCCTCTTCAAGGATTGCAGAGAGACCAAGGCCCAGCTCCTGTGCCCGTGCCACCCCGGTCTCGAATGCCTGGAGCGCAATCTCGTACTGGTCGAGGATATGGAAGAAATCAGAGAACCAGAAGAAGAACCGTACCTCCCGTTCTTCATCGGGGGCGGTTGCGACCGACCGCAGGAAGTCGCGGGCGATGAGGCCCTCAAAGTCGCTGGGCGGGACCCTGCCCTCGTAAATATCCTCGTAGATCGCCTCCAGGTAATCGCCGATCGCAGCCTTGTTGCCAAGGATCTTCCGGAAAGCCTCGTACGCAGAACCGATCTGGTGGCTCCGTTCGGTCCGCTCGCCAACCGCCGAGATGAACTTCGGGTGGGGCAGGGCTGACTCCCCGTGCGCGGACATCTGCGCAAGCTCGTGGAGGAGGATCGTGAGGTCGAGGAGCCCGGTCTTCGGGCCGTCCCGGCACTTGACCAGGATGTACTGGTTGAAGATCCAGGGCCGGCGGATGTAATAGTAGGGGTTCGTGCACTCGCTTCCCGCCTTTGCCAGGATCCCGCGTTCCGTTAAGAGTTCCAGGCGTTTCCGCATTGCGGACTTGGTGATAGTGCGGTCTTTGCCGCCATCCTCCCCGCCTTTGGGGGAATTGATAATATCCAGGATCTGCGCAAGGTGCAAGGGGCCGTCGTACAGGGCGAGCAGCGTTTCCCTGCCGGGAGCAGAAAGGGTGGTGTCGTCCTGCACCATCCGCTGGAAGGTTGCACGATCCGGGTACATTCGTACAATACAAGGGAAACCGCGTCTTTAATGATTCCGGTTCTCTCCCTGCCGGAAAGGGCCCCGGTCATTGGGGCATTCGGCCGGCTGGAAAATTTCCCTCCGGTTTTTTCCAACTTCCTGTGCTCTTTATAGCCTCATGGAAAACGGGAACATAACAAATGAAAGGAGTATCATCATGGAGATTCACTGCACAAAGGCACCGGAGCTGACGATTGTCGCAATCACTGGCAAGCTCGATGCCAACACCATAGCCGACTTCCAGACGAGCTGTGCTGACCTGCCGGTGATGCCGACGGTCCTTGACCTGTCCCGGCTGGAGTACATGAGCAGCTCGGCACTCCGGGCGCTCCTGCAGCTGAAGCGGGATTTCTCAAAGCAGGGCGCCCCGGTCGTCATTGCCGGCAGCGACGGGCTTGTCGACAAGGTCCTGCGGGTGAGCGGATTCGAGCAGATTTTTGTCCTGTTCCCCTCGGTTGACGAGGCGGTCAGGGTCATGACCCGCGGGGGAGGCTGATCATGCAGGCCTGTGCACAGCAGACGAACCCCATCCTGGTCGTGGCGGAGGCAGAGATCCGCCGCATGCAGCCGGAGGATGCACCGGGTGTTGCACGCCTGATGCAGGATGTGTACGGCAACACCTATCCCAAGAAATACGTCTACGATCCGGTACAACTGCGGGAGAAGAACGCGAAAGGCGAGGTCTTATCGGTTGTAGCAGCAGGCCCAAAGGGAATGGTCATCGGCTATGCAGCACTCTCTGCCTATTATGGCTACCCGGAGATCGGGCTGCTCGGGTCGATGGCTGTAACCCCCTCCTGCCGCGGCCGGGGCCTTGGAGGGAAGATCCTCCGGCACCTGATTGCCTGCAGCGAAGGCACGGGGTTCCGGGCCCTGACGGGCGGAGCATTCACGGCCCATTCCCACTCCCAGCGGGCTATGGAGCACGAGGGCTTTTCCCCCAGCGTGATCCTTCTCGGGTCGCAGCCGCAGGAGATCTCGTTCCGGCAGCTCACCGGGACCTTAAGCCAGCGGGAGAGCGTGGTGTTCTATACCAAGGCGCTTCTCGAAGGGGAGTTCGCCTTCCAGTACCTTCCCGAGATCCACCGGAAGACCATCCGCGAGATCAGCGGGAAACTCGGTATCCGTATCAGTGCCGACGGGTCCGGAAACCCCGGCCGGGCACCAACGATTGTCGAGCACACCATCAATCCCGATACCGGTGCCGGCCTGATCTGGATCCGGAGGGCAGGGCCCGATTATCGTGAAGCAGTCATTGACACTGCCCGGCAGCTCCGTGCCCGGGGGGCACAGGTAATGCGGATGCATGTGGACCTCAATGACCCGGGGGCGAATGCCGTTGTATCGGCAGCAGAAGAGGCCGGGTTCATCTTCGCCGGCATCCTGCCCGGGGAACAGGGATATATCCTCATCCTGCAGCACCTGCAGGACATCACTATCGATCTCCACAAGATCCACACGGGAGGAAATGCCTGCAGCGAACGGCTCCTCTCCTATATCGGGGCACAGATGAAGGAACGCGAAGAGGGGGCCGGATCAGGCTCCTGAACAACCATCGGAGGAATAATCATGGTCACAAAAGACAGGAGACAAAAAGCAGTTGTCCTGGTGGACGGGTTTGCAACATCCGGCAGGGTGCTGGCATCCCGGTTCCTGATGCAGGGGATCCCCTGCATCGAGGTGCTCAGTCATGAGGCCTTTCCTGAAAAATATCTGAAAAAGAACCATGCAGAAGATTACCTTGAGGACCCGCTGTTCACCGACAAGATCGTGTTCCGCGGGGCCATGGATGCCGTTGTCCGCCAGCTGGACCGGTATGCGGTCATCGGGATCATCCCGGGCAGCGAGATGGGAGTCCCGTTTGCAGACGCGCTGAGCGAGCGGATGGGGCTCTTCTCGAACGGGACGGCGCGGTCTCTTGCCCGGCGCAACAAGTTCCGGATGCAGTGTGCGCTCCAGGATGCGGGAGTCAGGACAAAGCAGTTCATCTGTACAAGGGACGAGGACGAGCTCATCGCCTGGTTCCGGGCCGGGAAATTTGCCGAGGTCGTTATCAAGCCCATGAGCAGCGCTTCCACGGAAGGTGTCACGTTCTGCTCGACTGAGGAGGAGATCCTTGCAGCGTTCCGGGACCTTATTGGCACAACCAACCACCTGGGGGACAAGAACACCGAGGTCCTTGCCGAGGAGCGGCTGATAGGGACGGAGTTCGGGGTGAACACGGTATCATGGAACGGGAAGCACCGCCTTGCCGAGCTCTGGCAGTACAAAAAGGTCAAAGTCGAGGGTGTCGGGAACGTGTACGACTGCACCCGGCTCCATGACTGGCCTGAGGGAGAGCTGATGGAGCTGGTCCGGTATGCCTTCTCTGTCCTCGATGCCCTCGGGATCCGGTACGGCGCTGCCCACACGGAAATCATGCTCACGGAGAAGGGCCCGCTCTTAATCGAGTCCGGGGCCCGCATCATGGGCGGGACGATCCCTCCCGATCTCATCCTCAGTTGCGCCGGCCAGTGCCAGGTTGACCTGGTGGTTGCGGCCTACAGCGATCCGAAGAAATTCCTGGAGTCCGTCGACAAGCCGTACCACCTGAAGCGCCACATGATCAGAAAGCACCTGATCGCCCAGCACGAGGGGACACCCGAAGGCGAGATCGCGGCCATCGAGATGCTGGCCCGGCTGAAGAGCTGTGCACAGGGGGATTTCGTCAACCTCATCAGTGACTGGCACGTGAACCGGACCGTCGACATGATGACGAGCCCGGCAAAGGTCTTCCTCATCCACAAGGACCCCCGGGTCATCCTCGAAGACTACCGGAGCATCCGCAACTTCGAGACCTACCAGGAGAACGCACTCTTCAGTATCTGAAGAAGGTAAAATTAAGGAAGGTATAATCCCCTCCGGTCGTGATCAACCATGACAGTGGCAGAGACCAGCGGAGCGGCAGCAGGAAGGATGGACCCGGAGCGGAAGCGGCTTGCGGCATTCCTCCTCTGCTTTACCGCCTTTGCCACCATGCTCGGCATCGGGATCATCACCCCCGCCCTGCCATTGTACGCGCAGCTGATGGGGGCGACCGGCTTCTGGATCGGGGTCATCTTCTCCTCGTTTGCCCTCTCACGGACGGTCTTTTTACCAGTCTTTGGCGCGATGTCGGACTCCTGTGGCCGGAGGAATCTCCTCCTCATCGGCCTTGCCGGGTACTCCCTCTTCTCCGCCCTGTACGTGCTCGCGGACACGGTGTACCTGCTGACCCTCATCCGCTTCCTCCACGGCATAGCGGCGGCGATGGTCTTCCCCATTGCCATCGCGTACATGGGGGACATCGCGGCTGTCGGTGGAGAGGGGCGGATGATGGGCGGCTTCCACAGCGCGGCGTGCCTCGGGATGAGCTTTGGCCCCCTCATCCGCGGGGTCCTGATGGATTACCTGGACATCTCCGCGGCGTTCCTCTGCCTCTCCCTGATAACGGCCGTCACAGCGTTTGTCTGCTTACGGCTCCTTCCCGATCACCGGGCAAAGCCCCGTGACCCTGTCCCGTTCCTTACGGCAGCCTGTCACCCGGCCCTCCGGATACCGGTGTTCTTCTACCTTGTGTACTCGGTAGCGTACGCAACGTACCTCGTGTATCTCCCCGTTATCACCGGGACGGTGCAGCACTTCACCGGAACCGAGGTGGGAGTCCTGATCTTTGTCGGGACCGTCATTATGGCCGGGGTCCAGAAGCTCTCCGGCCGGATCGTGGACCGGTCCAACAAGTACTTCCTCCTGGCCATAGGAATAGCGGTGATCGCCGCAGCCTCGTTCGGTATCGGGCTTTCCGCGACATTCGCCGAATACGTGGGCGCCGTCATCGTGCTCGGCTGCGGCTTTGGCCTCTCGCTCACCACTATTGCGGCGCTGGTGACCATTGCCGGCCGGGAGACCGGCCAGGGCGCTGCCGCGGGCATTGCCAGCATGGCTCAGGGCATCGGCCTGATGGTCGTCCCGGTTATCTTCGGGGTCGTGATGGACACCGCGGGGATTCACGCGGTCTTCTTCGCAACAGCTGCAGTCACGCTCATCGCGATCCCGGTCCTCCTGGCCGTCGGGAAGAGCCATGCCGCGGGGCTGAAGACTCCCGTTCCCGCACTGGTTAACCGGTAAGGGACTTCCCGTCAGGAGGCTGGAAAAAATCCCCCAAGAACTTTCCAACTTCCTGCCCGCTATATACCCCTGCATCCAACCACTGTATCAGGCCCGGAATAACCGGGCAGGAGAGATCAACCATGACCAGACAGACCATCCGCAGGAGATGTCCCGGAAACGATGACCGGTTCCGCAGCTATACCGGAAACGAACGGAGGGACACACCGTTGTCCGTGTTGTGGGAGATCTTTCACCATGCTCCGTCACTACCCGTTCCGGCCGTGACGGACACCCTCCTCCAGTAGTACGGATGAAACCATCATACACCTGCAACCTCCCCACGCACACTCGTATCACTGCATTGGCACCAGCAGCAGACCGGCGACCGGGGTAACACCCCCGGCCGCCCTCTTTTGAAGGGAGACAATCCCTTCGACCACAAAGCAATCATTACACCCTGCAAAACAACTATGCATCATGTCAGTACCTCAATTACCACCGTTTTTTTGGCAGATTTTCGAGTCCCTCCCCCGGCAGGGGCCCGGCACTTCTGAAGCAACGCGGAAGGTCCGGGGTCTCCTCCCAAATGTTCCCCCGGACGCGAAGATTCTCGATGTCGGCTGCGGGAGCGGGACGCAGACCCGGGACCTTGCTGCCCTCACCACCGGAGCGATAACCGCCGTCGATATCCACCAGCCATTCCTGGACAAGCTCGATGCCTGGGCCAGAAAAGCCGGCATGGCCAACCAGGTGAAAACTGTCCGCGCCTCCATGGACGCCCTGCCGTTTCCCAAACGATCGTTTGACCTCATCTGGTCCGAGGGAGCCATCTTCATTGTCGGGTTCGAACAGGGCCTCAACCTCTGGAAGCCGTTCCTGAAGAAGGGCGGGTACATGGTCGTGTCCGATGCCCACTGGTTCGAGCCCAACCCCCCAAAAGAACTCATGCAATGGTGGGAGAGCGAGGGATATGTCCCCGTTCCCGAAGAGGAGATGAAGGAACGGGTGAAGCGGACCGGGCTCCGGCTTGTGGCAACGTACCGGCTGCCGGATGCCGGGTGGTGGGATAACTACTATGTCCCGCTGCTTGCCCGGATCGCGGAGCTCCGGAAGACCCATGGCGCTGTTCCGGAGGATGCCGCCCTGCTCAATGCATTGGAGCACGAAGCGGACATGTACCGGAAGTACAAGCGGTGGTATGGGTACACGTTCTTCGTGATGCAGAACGTGTAAGTGCCGGGTCAGTGGTGTCGTGGCTTCTTCCAATAGTGGCTGGAACACATCATCACACGGAATTTTCCCGCATCATAGCATGGTTCAGGAACGGGAGGATTGCATCCCAGAGTCCCTTTCCATCATCGGTCAAATGAGATCCGACCCGGGGCGGGATTCCGCAGCACGCCAGTCCCCCCGGCCCGGGGCCCTCCCCGGGTAACGGGTAATCTTTTAAGAACAAGGATAAGCCATATACTGTTGCCGGCAGCTTTTTCGCGTTTGAGTATGACGGCGAATTGAGGGATTTGGTGCCGCCGCTTCCACATTGTTACCGCACGCTCATAGCCGGGGTTGCGCTCACCCTTCTCTTCTGCAGCATTGTCCTCCCGGCACAAGCCGGGTCTGACCCCTACCGTATCCTTATCATCAACTCATATCACCCCGGGGTCTTCTTTTCGGATCGCGAGGTGCAGGGGGTCCAGGAGGCTTTTACCGGACAGAAAGCGGACTTCACCCTCGAGTACATGGATGCCAAGAAGATCACCTCACCGGAGTACCAAAAGCTCCTCTTCGACAGCTACCGGATGAAATATGCAAATACGAGGTTCGATGCAATCATCTCTCTTGATGACGATGCCTTCCGGTTTTTGCTGGAGAACGCGGATGTGCTCTTCCCTAAAACACCGGTCTTCTTCTGCGGGGTGAACAACTTCGAGGATTCGATGCTTGAAGGCAATCCCCTTTTCACGGGGGTCGTCGAGACCCTGAGCCGGAACGAGACGATTGACCTGGCCCTGGCGCTCCACCCGGGAACTGAACGAATCTACGTTATCACCGACCAGACCACGAGCGGTGAGATCAACCGCAAAATTCTCGAAAAAACCGTATCGGCCGGCCGTTTTCCCGTCCCGGTCATCTTTCTCGATGATAACCGTACAGGGCTCTCCCTTGCCGAACTGAAGGTGAAGGTGGCACACCTCCCGCAACACAGCATTGTCTACTACTCGGACTTTTTCCAGGACAAAGACAAGGTGACGTACCTTCCGACGGAAGCAATGAAGGAGATCTCAGCGGCATCATCCGCCCCGGTTTATGCCCACGGGAGCCAGTATCTCGGCCACGGGGCCGTGGGCGGGAACATGAACAGCGGGCTCCTTCAGGGCGGGACTGCTGCTAAGATGGCGCTTCTTAACTTCTCCGGTATCCCGGTTGCGGATATCCCGGTCTACAAAGAGGGGATGAACGAGTACATGGTTGATGAGAACATGGCCCGGCGCTGGAATATCGATATGTCCGTGTTTCCTGCCGGGATACGCGTCATCAATCACCCGGTGTCCCCCCTCGAGAAATACTGGGTATATATCGTGGCAATTGCAATCTTCGTCCTCATCGAGACCTGGATCATCATCTCCCTCCTCATCAGCCGCAGGCAGCGACTGAAGGTTGAGAAGGACCTCAGGTCTGCGGATGAGACCCTCCGTTCCCTGATCAACGCAAACCCGGAGTCCGTCATCCTCTTCGATCCTGACGGGACGATCCTCTTCAGTAACGAGGTGGCTGCATCCCGCTACCATACAACACCTGACAAGGCCCTTGGAAAAAACATCTTCAGTATGATGGATCCCGATCTTGCACGGCGCAGGAGAGATCTGGCCGAAATGGCAGTACGGACCCGGCAGTCCGTGCGGGCAACCGATACGCGGGACGGTCGCAGTTATGATATTACGTTTACCCCGCTTCCCGATGCGGACGGGAAGATCAGCAAGGTTGCAACCCTCGGTATCGATATCACGGAGTCACAAAATCTGCAGGACACTCTTGCCCGGATCAACCGCCGTCTCCGGAATATCGCCCAGCTTACCCGCACGGATCTCGCAAACCAGACCTTCACGCTCCAGGGGTATTTTGAACTGATGAAGGAAAACATGCCGGAGAGGAAGCGGCAGGAATTTCTCCAGAAGATCCAGGAGATGCTCGATGCCCTGGTTCTCTCAATCGGGATCTCGCGGCAATACCAGGATCTTGGCGATCGTCTCCCTCTCTGGCAGGATATCAACAAGGCATTCCTCTATGCCCTCTCCCACGTCAATACCGGCGCTACCCGGCGCGAACTCCTGCCGGAACCAGTCGAGGTCTATGCCGATCCCCACCTCGAGGATGCATTCATGGGCCTGATCCAGCAGACTCTCTCTGCAACTCCCCCGGCAACCATCATCCGGCTCTCCGGCTACGAGGAGGACGGATCGTACTTCCTGCTGTACGAGGACGACGGGCCGGGTATCGCCGATACGGAACGAGAGAAACTCTTCCAGCCCGAGTATCCCGAATATCGGACCCTCTTTTTGGCCAGTGAGATTCTGGATATAACCCGTATAACGATCCGGGAGACCGGTATTGCGGGAAAGGGGCTGAGGTTCGAGATTCGCATTCCTGCCGGCGGCTTCCGCATCCTTGTGAACCAGGATAAAGACCCCGAGTCTGGATCCATGAGGTGATTCCGGGAATGGCTGACCCGGTCAGCTGGTGTTTCTACCATGTAACGCGAGTACCGTTTCTGCCCCCCATCACATACCGCAGGGTTTACGTACGGGCACTGAACCGGTATCCTCCCTTCGGAACCAGGATCCCACACCGTGCGCCGCTCGAACCGATCGTTTCCCCCATGAAACCCCGGTGCGGGGAAGAAGCCCCAATCCCGTGCATCTCGCAATCCCGGTCACGCATAAATACCATCGGCACATGATTGTTCCTGATGAGCGGTAAAGATGATGCCGGGGGAGTGAAGAAGCCGCGGCTCCTATCCATCGACAACCTCCGCATCCTCGTGATCAGTCTCGTCATCGTATCGCACTGCTCGATTACCTACGGCGGCCCCGGCGGCTGGTACTTCATCGATCCGTCCAATGCCCCCGGCATACCGTTCGTCCTTGCCGTAATCGATACCGTGAACCAGTCGTTTTTCATGGGTTTCTTCACCCTTGTCTCGGCGTATTTCGTCCTGCCCTCGCTCCTCCGTAAGGGCCGGCAAACGTTCACACGCGACCGGCTTATACGGCTCGGGATACCGCTCCTGTTCTATGTTCTGGTCATCAATCCCTTCATCCTGCTTATCCTCGAGGGGGCCGGCGCACCGCTCCCCCTGCCCGCAGCAACCCTCCTGAACCCGGTCACCGGCCCCGCGTTCGGGCCGATGTGGTTCGTCTGCTTCCTCCTCCTCGCAACCGGGGCATACCTGGTGTGGGCCGCATACAGCCCTCCGGCAGGGCCTGGCAGCGTGCCACTGCGCCCGGTCCCGGGTTTTATCCCCATTGCGGGGTTCGGCCTCCTGCTTGGGATAGTCACAGCGTTCGTCCGTGTTTTCATCCCCATCGGCTCAACCTGGCTTTTTAATTTCCAGCTCCCGTTCTTCCCGCAGTACATCGCGCTCTTTATCGTCGGGATATGGGCTGCGGAAAACCGGTGGTTCGATTCCATCCCCAACCGCCTGGGAAAAGCCTGCACGCTCGCAGCCGTTGCACTCGTTGCCGTCGAGCCGTTCTTCATCCACGCGATCCTTGAAGCACCGGCAGGAATCTCGCTCATCACCGGTGGGCTCCAGGGAACAGCAATCCTCTATGCTCTCTGGGAGCAGATGGCGTGCGTCATGATCATCACTGCCCTCGTCTGGATCTTCTCCCGCAGGCTCAATGTTCAGGGACCGGTGACCCGTGCCATGGCCGCCGACTCCTATGCCGTGTATGTCTTCCACCCGGTCGTCCTTGTGTCGCTCTCCCTCGTATTTGTTGGCGTTGCCCTCCCGCAGCTGGCCAAGTTCGCGATTGTCCTCCCGCTCACCATCGCGATCTCGTTCATCCTCGCCCACCTGATACGGGCTGTTCCGGGTGTGGACCGGGTACTGTAAGGGAATGGGACAGCAGGATGCTCAGGCGCTTCCTGAAGCTCACCACCTCCCCCTGCGAGTGCAGGGAAGGTATTTAGCAGGTACAAGCCAAGGGATGACAGAAGCACGAACAAAACCCAAAGGACATACAAGGTGCCGGATCATGACACGCCCGTTTCCTCTTATTGTCATTCTTGCCATTATCCTGTGCTGTACAGCTGGTTGCCTCTCCACACCCCCTGCAAAATCCCCCGCCC